>JALRIQ010000138.1 GCA_023277325.1 Bacteroidia bacterium
CATTTCCAAAGGCGAAGGGTGCTGCCACAACGAGAACACAAGGACAGGCCACAATCAATACAGCAGTGAAAGCATGGAAAGCCTTATAGGTATCAATGGGTAACCAGTAAAACAAGGTTGTCGCAGCAATTAATACCAAAGCAATGGTAAAATACCTACCCACCAAATCCGAAAAAGTTTTGATTCGCTCTTCGCCAGGCATTCTGGCTTGTTGATTCCAAAGCGAGCTCAGGTAGCTTTCCGAAACCGGACGAGCTACGCGTAATTCCAAGGCACCACCAACCTGTCTGCCCCCAGCATGAATCATGCTACCCGGCGTAATTTTTTCCAACTCCGTTTCGCCATTTACAAAACTGTAGTCGATATAGGCTTTACCGCTTATCAGGAGCGAATCAGCAGGAATCAATTCCTGATTTCTCACGCGAATGCATTGATTCACTTTTAAATCGCCAATAGCAACAAACTGGGATTCTGCACCTAAATTTTCTTCATCAAAAACCTCTACTGCCAAAGGAAAATAGGAACGAAAATCGCGGTCAAATGACATCGACTCATAGGCCCTATCTTGCAGCCACCTGCCAATAAGCAGGAAGAAAACCAAGGCCGACATACTGTCGAAGAACCCTGGCCCCCAGTGAAACAACACCTCCAAAATGCTGCGCACAAAAAGCGCTGATATTCCGAGTGCCAGAGGGAAATCGATATTGAGGTTTTTATGCTTTAAGCCCTTCCATGCCTGAATAAAAAATGGCTGAGCCGCAAAGAATACAACCGGCAGCGACAAGCTTACATTCAGCCATTGAAAAACCGGAGTGAATGCTTCTTTGGATTGAGGGTCCATTCCCAGGTATTCAGGAAAACTAAAGAGCATGATATTGCCTGTGCAGAAGCCAGCTAGGCCCAATCGATAAAGCAGTGATTTATTGTCCTTTTTTTCCTCCCGACTGGCATTCAGGCTAGGTTCGTAACCCAAAGCGCTCAACTTTTCTACCAGCTGTCGAATACTAACTTCCTCCGGATTAAACTGAATGGCCACCTCCTTACGGTCAAAATTCACCCGACTTTCAAGCACACCAGGCAAGAGCTTATAGAGGCGTTCGAGTAGCCAGATACAACTGGCGCAATGCATTTCAGGAATGAAAAACTGGACCCTGGCTTGGTGTTCCTTTTTGAATTGATACAGCGGTTCACTTAACTTCGGATTATCCAAAAACGCATACTTTCCTGGAGAGAGGGGTTTATCCATTTTAAGCCCAGCCTTCTCATCCATAGAATAATACTGACAAAGGGCGCTTTCTTGAAGGAGTTGATAAACGGTTTTACAGCCTTCGCAACAAAAAACATGTTCATTGAAGGAAATAGGATTTTGCTTGCAGGTGTCACCGCAATGAAAACAAACCTCTATAGCTGCTGTACTTTTCATAGTAAAAACATCGAGCTCGGCTGCGTTCTGTGATCCGAATAATGGGTGAACTGATTAATATGGTGATGCCGCTCTCCACCACAAACCACCAAAGGACTGCTACTTGTATCAAGCAGACTTTCAATCCCTTGATCATAGTCCTCTTCGAAGAACCGGGAAATGGCAAAATGACGTTTATGCAAACGGAGGTAATCGTAAACACAATTTTCCAGGTTCAGGGCTTTATCGCTCACCTTCACTACCAAATTCAATAAAGAATTTTTAAAGTGGGGATGGAAGAGGTAGGTGAAATGTTTGATGGAATCGAAAGAACTCCCGGTGCCATTATAGCTAAAGAAGATTTCATCAAAGCGTGTTTGATGCTCGTCCATTAAAAATATTGGACAATGGATCGTTTCAAGAATTTCAGCAATGGCAGATTGTTCCGCAAAGTTGTGAAACAAAGACCGGTGAATTACAGTCAGATCAAGAAAGGTGCTGCTCTCCATCCATTTGGCCTTGGAGCGCTTTTTTAAGGATGCGCTAGAAAGAAGTTTTTTAGAAAGATTCACTTCCTTTAATAGAGGCCAGCCTAAGTCATGCATTTTAAAAGGCCAATCCGTTTCTGTATCCTCCTGATAAACCGCCAGGATGAGCTTATCATCCACGGTAAAAAAATGCAATAACGCATCAATTTGTGCGCTGGCATCTTCAATATCCTTTACCAGAAGTAAAACCTTTCTATTCACCTTGATTGAAATGTAAATCAAAGGTAAAAAGGCAGCGGTTCAGAGAGACTGACTGGAATCAGCAGGAAATATGATTTTTATCAGTTAATCCATGGAGGCGATGCGCTCCAGCTTTCTTTGATCGATTAAGCGTATTCTTTTTCCCTTCAGCTCAATCAGGTTCTCTTTATTAAATTCAGAAAGCAAGCGAATCAAAGTTTCAGTGGCTGTTCCTACGATATTGGCAATATCCTCCCGAGGTAATACGATATGAATCATGGTTTCATCCTCGTCACCTTTGGCATCTTCCTGAAAGGTTTGATGCAATAACAGAAGTGTTTCGGCTAAACGTTCGCGAACTGTTTTATGGGCAAGACTTGCAATTTTTTCGTCGGCTATACCCAATTCATGACAAAGCGACTTCATCATTTCACTGTTGATTTTCGGGTTCTGCGCAAGAACAGTCATGAAAGTTTCACGAGGAATAAAGCAGGCTACCGTATCCTCAACACATTGGGCTGATGCTACAAAAGGCTCTTCGGCAATTAAGGCTCGATAACCTAAAAAGTCGCCTCTTTGAGAAAAGCGAATTATTTGTTCGCGTCCATCTTCACTGCTTTTCACCAATTTCACCACGCCCCCACTGAGGCAATACACCCCCTGCGCAATATTATCTTCATAGAAAATAACCTGTCCTTTTTTATAGTGCACACAACTTTTCGCTTTGCTGATTAGCTCTACTTGCTCGGGCGTGCAAAACTTCAGAAACGATATGCTTCGGGCATCGCAACTCGCACAATCTATATGAACCTTTTGCATAGCTAAATTTAAAAAAATCTAAGAAACAACGAATATCCGATTTAAAATCTATCGAGGAAATACAGCAGTGCTTGAATATTCGAAAATTATGGTCTAAACTTGCATCGGTTTCCAATTCGCACAGACAGTCACTCCGACTGGCATCGATTGATTTCCTTACCAGAATTTATTGGTTAAAACCCCCAACATTTCCCATTAAAAAGCATTAAGCATATCAGATGTACGACATTCTCACTTTGAATGACATGCTCGTGTCCGAACTTCGTGATTTGGCCGAGAAAATCAACCTTGACGATTACAAGGACCTCAAAAAACAAGATCTTATTTACAAAATTCTTGAGCACCAAGCAGTTACAACAACAGCGCCAGAGCCAGAAAAAAGAAAGGCACGTGCTCCAAAACCTGCAAATAAGCCCGAGAAAAAAGCAAGACCAGCAGCAGAAGTAAAAGAAAAAGTTGAAAAGACCGACGATGCCGATAAGGCTGAAGAGGCTTCAGCTGCTAAAAAGCCACGTGGACGTCGCCGCAAGGAAGACGACAGCACCGAAGAAACTGCGAAAGAAGCAGTTGCAGAAGTAAAAGCTGAAGAAAAAGAAATTAAAGAAGAGCGTCGTAACGACGCCCCTCGCGAAGTACGCCGTGAACGACGCGACCGCAATGACCGCCGTGAAAACCGCGACAATCGCGAACCACGTAACGAGGAAGCCAAAGAAACGAAAGAAGGTCAGGAAGAACGCAAAGACCGCCGCGACGACCGTCGTGACCGCAATAACCGTGAAGACCGTCGTGATAACCGTGGAAACGGACGTGAAGAAAAAGATCAACGCAGCATTGAAGCCGCTTTGGCCTATGCTGAATTGGAAGGTGTAGTAAGCAATATCGGATGTCTTGAAATTATTCAAGACGGATATGGCTTCCTTCGCTCAAGCGATTATAACTATATGCC
>JALRIQ010000139.1 GCA_023277325.1 Bacteroidia bacterium
CCTTCCCAGAAACAGCTTACCATATAGCGCAATGGCAACTCGAGTGAGGAGTGTTGGTAGGCGTATTGATATTCGAAATAATGCTGTTGTATGATGATAAACAGCGTGGTAAAAATGCTGATTACCGACAATCCATGCACCCAAAAGCCAATACGACCGAGCTTGCGCCAGAGGTCATTGTCTTCTTTATTGAAGGTGGCCCAAGCATAGGCGAACACCGTAAATAAGGATGCTGCAAAGGAGAGGTATACGCTGATTTTGCCTAGGTTACCGATGAGCAGGTGCTCGCCAGCGAATGCGGAGATTTCTATCATGAGCCTACCGCCTTATATTCACTTTCCTCCAGTGTGCCATCGTTGTATTTCGATGGGCATTTGAGCAGAATACTCGAAGCTTGAAAATCATCCCCTTCCATCTTTCCAATAATAACCACCTTTTCCGAACGCTCTAAATCTGCGGGTTTCGGACTGTGGAAGATGACTTTTTTCACCTCATGCGTACTATCAGCAAGGTAAAATTCAAGGTGATTTGGGTCTGTTTCCGGGTCGTATTTCATGGATGAATCTTTCATCAATTCACCAATGACATGAAATTCCTTTCCCGGAGTTGCCGCGGCCGTCTCAAAAGTGACGTACTGCGAGGCATTCCCATATAAACTTATGATTGCTGCAATTCCCACAGCAATGAGCACAATAGCAATGATATAGCGCGGTTTCATGCTTTGTTTTCCTTCTCTAAACGTTTAATTCTTCTATCGAGGCTTATAAGATAAACAACGATACCGGTAAAAATGGTTGCCAAAACAGCAACTACCACATAAATTTTTCCGCTGGCACGCAAACCTGTGGCCATCTCTACTTCCTGGGCATTTGCCGCCAAGCTGATTAATAGCATGGCAAGTAGACTTTTATATTTTTTAGACATCCAAGTCATCGTGATTTTCTAATTTTTTAAGACGTGTTCTAAGGTTGGCAATCCATGCTCCTACTAAAATCCATCCCAAAACAGCTGGGTAAAAAACTGCCCTCATGCGGCTATCTAAATCGTAGCTGCTAAATCCAGGATTACCCCCATTTCCGGGATGCAGGGAATCGTTGATACGTGGTAATACAAAAATGAGTACCACAAAAATTGGGAAGGCAAAAATATTGAAGACTGCACCAACACGGGCTTTCTTCTCCGGATCTTCAATAGCCTGGCGTAGGATATAGTAGCCGAGATAGATAAGCATCCCGATTGCTACGCCGTTTAATTTGGGATCGTTTGTCCAGAAAAATCCCCAGGTAAACTGTGCCCATAACATGCCCGTCAATATGCCTAAGGCTCCTAATAAGAGTGCGGTATAGGTTAATTCCGTGGCCAAAATATCGTGGGATGCTTTCCCGGAACCCAAATAACGGATGCTGGTAATGAAAGATACCAAAAGCAAGATTATCATGGAGAACCACATGGGAACATGAAAGTAAAGGTTTCGGATACTTTCGTTGAGAATCTGCAGTTCTGGAACAGGATTGAGCAGACCAGCTATGATGGTATAAAACACCAGCGCCGCACCCAAATATTTCCACCAATTATTTTTCATCGTAATCAGCCGCGAAGATAGGGAAAATGCTTGGTGAAGTAATGGTTATGGATGAGTTTTCGTCATGGTTTATTCGTCTGCGATTAAGTGTCTGAGTTGACCCTAATTGACGCGGACATGACGGAGGCGCAAAGACTCTCCTCATCCAGTAATCCCCTCACATTTTTTTGTCGCGGAATAGTATTTCCCGCAGATTACGCAGAAAAAGCGCAGATTTTTGTTTGCTCAGCTTAGGAGTTCGTCGCGGAGGAGGTAGCCTGCAGACCTGTGCACCGTAGCGCATACGAAGGCGTAAAAAACGCAGATTTAAACACGAAACAAGCTTCTACTCGTCTTAATGTCGACAAGTCGACGAGTCGATAAGTCGGTTTAAAACTTATTCTTCCACATCATACT
>JALRIQ010000140.1 GCA_023277325.1 Bacteroidia bacterium
TATCATTCCTCCAAACAATCCACCAATTGTTAAGCAAGGCTTGCGTTGCGATGTGTATGAGCCAGAAGGCGATACCGAAACAAAACGTCCATTGGTGATTATCATGCATACCGGTTCCTTTTTACCACCAATTATTAATAAACAGGTAACTGGAAATAAAGAAGACAGTGCTGTTGTTGAAATGTGCCGTCGTTTTGCCCGCAAAGGTTATGTTGCTGTTGCGATGAATTACCGCATTGGTTGGAACCCAACTATTACGAATCCAGATACGGCTACCGCTCAATTGCTTCAGGCTACCTACCGTGGAGTTCAGGATGCTAAGAATTGCGTACGTTACTTCAGAATGAATGCAGCTGGATTTAAATTGGACACTAACCGCATTGCATTGGGGGGTATCGGTACAGGAGGTTATATCGCCTTGGCATATGCCGCCCTCGACAAACAAGAAGAAATTGAATTGGAGAAATTCCGTTACAGCACCGATCCATATCCACCAATGGTGAATACCGGTTTGTTCGGCGACTGGAATGGACTTGGCGGTATTCCTCAGTTGAATATCCCGGGAGATCCATTTTATGGAACAAAGATTCATGCTGCCTTTCATATTGGTGGAGCCATGGGTGATATCAGCTGGATGGATGGCAATGAAGTGCCAATTTTTTCTATTCACTGTGTGATGGATCCATTTGCCCCTTATGAGTATGGAAACGTAATTGTTCCAACAACCGGAGTAACGGTAATCAACCAGGCAGCAGGTGGAAAAGCCGTTCAGGACAGCGCCACCTACTATGGTATAAATGAAGTAATCGAAAACCGCGATTACCAAGATGTGATGTCAGCACGTGCCAAAACGATAAACGGCGGAAACGAAGGACTTTATCCTTTGATTCTCGATGCAAGAACTCCAGCTTTTGCGAATGAAGGTTCTCCATGGGAGTGGTGGGATTCAACTATCGTAAAAAGTATCAACTTCCCTGCTGCAGGAGCAGGTGAGGAAGCGCATAGAAACTCCATGTTCAATAACCCTGACATGAGCAAGGAAAAAGCGATGAAGTATATCGATACCATCCAAGGTTTCTTGGCTCCACGTGTTGTTTGTGCTTTGGATCTTCCAGGCTGTCCAGCAAAATTAAACAGCATCGGAAAAGTAAATGCGGAGAAAGTAAATGTATATCCGAATCCAAACAACGGAACTTTCCAGGTGCAATTGGCTTCAGAAGCAGTTATCGACCATGTTGAAGTATTCGACGTGAACGGAAAACAACTGAGCGTTTTGGCCGGTGGTTCTGAGTCAGTTCAGGTAAACATGACCGGACTTGCTACAGGCGTTTATATCGTGAAGATTTATACCAATAACAGCATGGGTACAGCTCGTGTGGTTGTAGAGTAATTAAATTCTATCAATTGAAAAGCTCCAAATTCTGGGTAAACCCGGGGTTTGGAGTTTTTTTTTGAGGAAAAGGCTAAGGCTAAGGCTAAGGTTGAGGTTGAGCCCTTCGGCAGGCTACGCCTTCGCTACTCGCTCTGGCGCACGCAGTCAGGATGACAAGGTTGAAGTCAAGGTTGAATTGGATAGAGTAGGTACGCGATTTATCGCGTACTTGGTTATGAAATATTCATCACCCCACCTTCACTTCCCTCGGGCCCGAAGGACCCTCTGGCGGCATTGTATGGAAGACGCGGTCCCAAAGTCGGGAGGATACCCCAAAAGCCTTTTCAGGGTATTTAAAATGATGGAGATAATGATGCTTCCACAAAGGTTTTAAAAAGGAGGGGCCTTTGCGGGTATGCACTGAATAGTGCACCCAGGAATAAAGCATATATCCCGTGTCGAAGCCTGCCAGAAAGATCCAGCTGAGATCTTGCATGAGCAGATAGAATATGCCCAAGAATAATGACAGAATTAGGGTAACTGGAACCGGTGGCATAAACAGACGATTGGCATCGTCGGGAACATGATGATGATAGCCATGTGGGGTATATTGAAAGGCTTTCACCAGCTTGCTATCTTCTTTGATGAAGTGAAACACATAACGATGAAGGATGCATTCGGCAAAAGTCCAGCTGAGCATCGCTAGTCCAAAGACAAGAACTCCTTGGGCCAGAGAGAGGTAGGGATTTTTGACGGCGCTCATGTAGAGAAGAAGCGAAATGATGAGGCTGTGAAAAGTGGTCATCATTATAGGGCCCGAGATGGAAAGGAACTCAAGAATCGGATTCTTAAACATCCTTTTTTGCTGACTTTCTTTTTGGCTTTTCATAACGAAAAATTTCAAACTAGTCCATCTTACTTGCCGCGAATTCCTAGCTGAAATCTATTTGATCTCAGGAAGTCTGCATTTTTCTGAAATACAAGCCGTTAACAGGGCAAGCAATTACTTATTTTGAAAATACCTGCAACTGCTTATATTTGCATCCCTTTTGGGGGATTAGCTCAGCTGGTTCAGACGAAGAAGCTTCGCTTCATGTCTGAATTCCGACAAGCTTCGCTTCGTCGGAACTAGAGCGGAAACGCAATGGTTGGCTGAATATATTGAATTTAACCTAAATGGGGGATTAGCTCAGCTGGCTAGAGCGCTTGCATGGCATGCAAGAGGTCATCGGTTCGACTCCGATATTCTCCACAAAAAACCCGACCATTTGTTCGGGTTTTTTTATGGTGTAAAATCTCGAGCTATTGATCCTCTATCTCTTTTTGAATAA
>JALRIQ010000141.1 GCA_023277325.1 Bacteroidia bacterium
AGTTAATACATTCTTCAGTGATGATAATCGCCATATGTACCTTCGATTTAGTGCCGCGAATTTACCAAAATTTATTGCCGATTGAAAGCTTGTTTCGGTTTGTTACCTTTGCAGCGCATGAATTACGCGCAATTAAGCACCGCATTCGCCCGACTAGGGAAATCTTTTATCGATCCCAATAATGCAAAGCTCGACATGGCCAAGCGCAAAGCCGCTGCCGAAAACAGCTGGTTCGATGAAAAAAGCATCAACCATGCTTTGGCAACCTGGAACGAAACCCTTCAAGAGAATACCATCCATGCTTGGTTTGAAGCCGAACAACTTCAAACGCCTGTTGCAGAAGCAAAAAAAATAGGAATAGTCATGGCCGGAAATATCCCATTGGTGGGACTGCACGACTTGCTCAGTGTATTGGCTTGTGGGCACCAGGCGCATGTGAAATTAAGCAGCGACGACACAGCGCTAATGACTTATGCCATAGAAGAGCTAAGTCATTTCGACAACTGGCTAGCAGAGCGCATTCACGTAGTAGATAAGCTAAAGGGAATCGATGCCCTTATCGCTACAGGCAGCAACAATACAGCGCGTTACTTTGATTATTATTTCCGGGATATTCCGCATATCATCCGAAAAAACAGAAATAGTATTGCCATTTTAACGGGTGACGAAAGCGCGGAAGAGCTTTTTGAATTGGGAAAAGACATCTTCACCTACTATGGCTTAGGCTGCAGAAATGTGACCCAAATTTTATTACCTAAAGAGGTGAGCCCAAGCTTTTTTTATGATGGGATACCTGACCATTATGAGGTATTGAACCACAATAAATACGCGAATAACTATACCTATCACCGCGCTTTATTCCTTTTAAACCAACAGGAACACCTCGATAATAATTTCCTCTTATTGAAAAAAGAAGAAAAAGTATATGCCCCGGTGGGTTGCGTAAACTATGGATTTTATGAGGGGGAAGATGAGCTCAAACGCCATCTTGAAGAAAATGCAGAAAATATTCAAACCGTTGTAAGCAAAGGGAAATTTTCTTTTCCAACCACTGCCATTGGGCAAGCACAAAAACCTTCCTTAAATGATTATGCAGATGGAGTAAATACCGTGAGCTTCTGCAAATCAATTTGATAGTAATACCAAACTATATTTTTACTACATTTTTACCATCTTCTTTTCTCTTTCAAATAGGCGAAGCAAAAAAATATGCACTCGTATATCTGCGCCTCGGGAGTAGCTGAATTTTGCTGTCCGATTTCCTTCTATTCTGCGGTTCTGCGGATAGCGACACAAGCTATTAGAATTGGAAACTTTTGAAATGCCTCCTTTTTGTAGTCCTCGCTGCCCTGCTTGTTTATTTCTATTTGCTTCAAAGCTTGACGCGCATTCCAATCGATAAAAAGCGCATTGAGATGCGGGAAGAAATCATGGAGCGAATTCGGGAAAACAGCGGGAATCAATTTGGACTCTTTGACGAAAATGGAGAACCTTTGTGTATGATAGACGTTTTAATTCATTTTTAACGCTTTAAAAAAGGTGCGCTTGCCATTGCCGAGCAGAACAAATTAATTGATCAGTTGACTTTTGCGAATTCCCATAAAATTCAGAAACTACTTGCCCGCATCAAAGGATTGATTCTCTTGGTGGCTGAAATGCGTAAAATGAATGAAGTTCCGAATAGCGAGGAAATTCAAGACATATTAGAGAAGATATATACCTCTGCTGAAGAGTTGGACAACGCATTAAACCAAACAGCGCAAATTTTAAATCGCACTGACGCTTAGAGATTGGAGTCTATCGACGCAACAAGCTCGTCAGTATTAGGCAAGCCAAAATGCGACCAAACCACTGTTCCATTTTTTATTAGGACAACGTAGGGAATGCCTTCCACTTGAAATTCACGTGCTAAACGTTCAAAACGATCGTAGTCGATTTTATGTACCCGCATTTCTTCTTTGTAGGCGGTCCCCAGTGAATCAACAATTGGAACCAGTATGCGGCAAGGCAGACACCACTTCGCATTAAAATCTACCAGGTGCAAAACATTACTATCCAAGCTGGCCATAAATTGGATACGGTCCATTCCACTTTTTCCTGAAGCAGCCTGACCTTCGACTGGCAGGTTTTTACTTTTCCAGGATGCCATTCCACCGTCTAACTCAACCACCTCGAAACCTTGTGACCTCAGGAACTTTGCTGCACTATGACTTCTTCCTCCCGACAGGCAATAGACTAAAACAGGTTGCTTTTTATTGAGTTGCTGGATTTCTTCCTTAAAACCACTTCCGTTATAGTCGATATTAATCGCACCTTGAATATACCCGGATTGAAATTCCGCAGGCGTGCGCACATCTAAAACTTGGGCTTCGGGCATTGCTTGAATCAGGCTATCGAAGCGAATGGGGTCGACTTGCTGATCTTGCGCTTGGTTTACTCCTCCGCATGCAAGCAACAAGAGAAGCATCCACATACCCATCAATTTTTTCATAATACCTCTTCTAAAATCTCCAGAACTGCTCTGGCCATTTTATTGTTTTCATCCAAAAGCGGATTGATTTCAGTCACCTCCAGGGCAATGGTTTTTGGGTGCTTCATCAAGTGGTAGAGAAGCGTTTTTGCTTCATGCAGTTGAAGTCCGTCGGGATAAGGGGTTCCAGTACCTTTCGAAACACTTGGGTCGAGACTATCCACATCGAATGAAACGTAGATATAGTCGCAGTCTTTTAGGTAATCGAGCGTTTCTTTAGCAACGGTTTCAATGCCATATTGCTTAATTTCCTTTGGGGTATAGAACTCAATTCCTTTTTCATCAATTAAGTCCCATTCTTGGCGCTCCAGATCGCGGATATCAATAAAAACCAGGTCATTGGTTTTTAGTTTTGGAGAAATATCAGCGCCACCAACTAATTTGGCTTCATTCCACAATGCGATGGTTTCCTCATCTGGATCATTGGATTGATTTTCCAAATTATCTTCACCAAGCAGCATGGCCAGCGGCATACCATGAACATTTCCCGACGGGGTGGTATAAGGAGAATGAAGGTCTGCGTGCGCATCAATCCATACCACACCTAAACGTTTATCGCCAATATGCTTTTTAACGCCTGAAATGGCTCCGGCGGCATTGCTGTGGTCACCGGTGAGAATCAAAGGAAAAAAACCATCGCTTAAGGTATTGGCTACCTTATCGCAAATACGTGGAAGCATCTTGGTGATATGGTCGAGATTCAATGCGAATTCCATCTTAGAAGCAAAACGAAGATTTTCATTGATATCGTCCACCCACTCGTATGCATAGCGGTTCAATTTTCTTCTGCCCTTGGCTACGTCGGCATAACGCAAAGCAGCTGGTCCAAGGCTTGAGCCACGTGTTCCAGCGCCAAGTTCACTCCCTACTTCTAGTAACTTGATGTTCTTCGATCTCATTCTGTACGATAATTGCTTTAAAGCAGCCTCAATCCCCAAAAAATAATTTTCTTTGTAAGGCTTACACCGTTGCAAAGCTAATCAAACTCTTTAGATGCTTAAAAATCGCTACATAGATCTAATCGAACAAACCTTTTATTTTCCCCGTCATGGTTTTAATGTTGAGGAGAACGAATTGACCTTTCATGATATTCCACTGATGAATTTGATTGAAAAATATGGGACTCCGCTCAAACTGACCTACCTCCCAAAGATTAGCTCCCAGATTCAACGGGCCAAGCGTCTTTTTAATCAGGCGATAGAAAAGCATGATTATAAAGGGCAGTATCGCTATTGCTACTGCACCAAAAGCTCCCATTTTTCATTCGTAATGAATGAAGCGCTCAAAAACGATATCCATCTGGAGACATCCTCCGACTTTGATATTCATATCATTCGGGAACTCGCGAAAAAAGGACAATTCAATACTGACCGTTATGTAGTTTGCAATGGGTATAAGACAGCCAATTATGTGAAAAACATGACCCAATTGGTGGAGGAAGGTTTTAAGAACCTGATTGCTGTTTTGGACAATCCAGATGAACTCAAATTATACCAAGAGCATTCCAAAACCATGAACCTGGGGATTCGTGTGGCTACTGAGGAAGAACCCAATTACTCTTTCTATACCTCACGTTTGGGGATGAGCTCGAAAAAGGTGCTGGAATTCTACCAAAATGAATTGGCAAAAGACCCTCGTTTTAAGCTGAAAATGATGCACTTCTTCATCAATACGGGAATTAAAGACACCACCTATTATTGGTCAGAATTGGTGCGCCTAATCCATGTTTATTGCGATTTAAAAGAAGTTTGTCCGGAACTCAACACCCTCGATATTGGTGGAGGAATGCCCATCTACACCTCACTTGGTGTGGAATTGGACTATGCCTATATGATTGATCAGATCGTGTATTATATCAAAACCATTTGCGATGACCGCGGTGTAGAGGTGCCTGATATATTTACAGAGTTTGGCTCTTATACCGTTGCCGAAAGTGGTGCCGTGATCTATTCCATTCTGGGCAAGAAGCAGCAGAATGATGCAGAGCAATGGTACATGATTGACAGCAGCTTTATCACTACTCTTCCAGATACCTGGGGCATTGGGCAGAAGTTCATTCTCTTGGCCATTAATCATTGGGATAAAACCTTCCAACGGACCAATCTAGGAGGCATTACCTGCGACGGACAAGATTTCTATAATTCAGATACCCATACCAACCAGGTATTTATGCCGAAGGTGAAAGAAGGAGAAAAACTTTATATGGGATTTTTTCATACCGGAGCCTACCAGGAATCCATTGGCGGATATGGTGGAATCCAGCATTGTTTGATTCCTGCACCCAAGCATGTGCTCATCAATCGCGACGAAAAAGGAGAACTTCATTACGCGCTTTTTGCTGAGGAACAAAGCCATCAGCAGATGATGAATATATTAGGCTATTAGAATTTTCGAATAAGTTTGGCTTTTTCATAAACAGCCCTTATTTTTGCAGACCTTTAAAGAATACGAACATGGCTGTAACTACCTTACAACGTAAAGAACGCAGAAATAAAACAACCTCTCGTTTGAAAAAACAACACAGAAAACTTCAAACACAAGTTTCCACTGTTAAATCTCCATTCAAAGGAGAATCTGGCGTGGTAATTGAAGAATAGTTTTTACAGAGCAAAACTTTAGTATAAATCTAAAGCCGGTCCATTGGATCGGCTTTTTTTGTTGAGCGATTTTTGGCATGACGGAGGCATCAATTCCCATGGAAATTGGTATCCTTTAACACAAATCAGGAAGTTTTTTTACTGGGTGATCACCAAAGATTCTTGGGCATTCCAATCAGGGAAGCGCAGGTAATAAATACCCGGGCTAAGGCGACTTAGATCCAAGACAGTTTCCGAATCAGCACCAAGCATCCAGTTGCCCAAGTCTTTTCCTTGCGCATCATACAACTTGCACGAGCTGGTTGCTTGTGTGA
>JALRIQ010000142.1 GCA_023277325.1 Bacteroidia bacterium
CCTCCGCGTCTCCGCGCCTCCGCGTCAAAATAGGCCGAGCAAAAGCGAAGTCGCACCAACAAATTTCCGCTCCCCAGTATTGTCGTACTTTCGCACCATGTCGTCCATAAAAAATCAAGCGGAGATTCTCTCCAAGTTGGGTATCAAAAAACTAAACCCCATGCAGGAAGAAGCTTCTTTGGCTATTTCGTCGTCTTCAGAGGTGATTTTGCTTTCACCAACAGGAACGGGAAAGACCCTGGCTTTTTTAATGCCCTTGATTGCTGAGTTGGACCCTGCCTGCGAGGAAGTTCAGTTATTGATCATCGTCCCTTCCCGTGAGTTGGCTATTCAGATTGAGCAAGTTCTGCACGACATGGGAACAGGCTATAAGGTAAATGCAGTTTATGGCGGACGAACAGGTTCCAAAGACCGACTTGAAATCAAACGACGTCCTGCCATTCTCGTTGGAACGCCTGGTCGTGTAGCAGATCATTTACGCAGAGAAGCATTTAGCTCGGAGTTCATTACCACTTTGGTCTTGGATGAATTTGATAAATCCCTGGAAATTGGCTTTGAGCCAGAGATGAAGGATATCATGCAATTTCTCCCTCATCTCACCAAAAAAATCATGACTTCGGCAACGCATGGAGCAAAGGTCCCGCGTTTTGTGAACCTCAAAGAGCCTCAGCTTGTCAATTATTTAAAAGAAGAAATTGCCCAGCTCGAAGTAAAAAAGGTGCTTTCGCCAGAAAAGGATAAACTTGATACCTTGATTGCTTTGATTGCGCATATCGGCAAACAAAACGGTATCATCTTCTGCAATTTCAAAGAATCCATACAAAGGGTGGGTGAACATCTTGAAAAGCATAAAATATCGCATGGAACATTTTTCGGCGGTATGGAACAAGCCGACCGCGAACGAGCGCTCATCAAATTCAGAAACGGCACCCATCAAATTTTACTCGCCACTGACTTAGCCGCTCGTGGAATCGATGTGCCGGAATTGGGCTTCATCATCCATTACCATCTTCCATTGCGCCACGAAGAATTCACCCACCGAAATGGACGTACAGCTCGCATGAACAGCAAGGGAACTGCCTATGTATTGCTGTATGAAAAGGATTCGCTGCCCGATTTCATAGGCGACCTTCCAGAACAAAAAATTGGGAAATCGAAATTGTTTAACTCCTATGAATGGACCACTCTGTTTATTTCCGGAGGAAGGAGAGACAAGATCTCGAAAGGCGATATCGCAGGACTCTTTTTTAAACAGGGAAACCTTGCAAAAGAGGATGTCGGGGTGATTGAATTGAAAAATGATTGTGCCTTTATTTCGGTAAAAACCGACACCCTTGAAAAACTCCTTCCCCTTGTGAACAATACCCGATTGAAACAAAAAAAGGTTCGGATTACGGTGGCGTGATGGTGGGGTAACGTCGGGGTGATACCAGGGTGTATAACGACGTAGGGGCAGATAATTATCTGCTCCTACGTCACGGTGCATACTACATTCACCGGTGGGCGATTTGACGAATGCCTTCGTAAAGGGTAATGGCCACGGCATTGGCCAAATTCAAACTGCGGATATGCTCGCTATACAAAGGGATTTTAAAGGATGAATCGGCGTTTTGGGCTAATAAACCTTTAGGTAGACCGACAGATTCCTTTCCAAAAACTAAAAATGACCCTTCCTGAAAATTGATATCATAATGCATTTGGGTGGCATGACTCGATAGAAAAGCCATGGGCTTATCCTTATGGATCGTGAAAAATTCATCCATCGATTCGTATTCCCGGAGATCAATATGTTTCCAATAATCGAGACCTGCACGTTTTAACCGTGAATCGGAAATTTCAAATCCGTAAGGTTTGACCAGATGCAAGGTTGAGCCTGTTGCCAAGGTAAGGCGTCCGATATTGCCCGTATTGGTCGGTATTTCAGGTTCTATCAGAACTATATTAAATCCCATACGGCAAAAGTAGAGCAATCTGCAGCTTGATGCTAAGGGCTCCGTTCATTTTATGATTGCTCTCAAATTTCTAGTAGAACCGGTTTTGGATTAGTGGTTAGGGCATTTTGAGGGTTGAGGGCTGAGGGTTAAGAGCCGAGGGAATATCATACATAAATGATTCCTTCGGATTCCTCTCCATAGGAAGAAGCCTCCCCTTGTGTGAAACGAAAGCCCGATAACCAAGCCAAACAGGCGTCTACCTGATGCCAATTCCGAATTTCGGGTAAGGGCGGGCAAAACTCTTGCAATGCCTCCTGAAAGGCCTCTAAATCCTTTTTATAATGCTCTTCAATTGAAAGCTCCTTAACCAAGGCCTTGGGATAGATTTCATATACTTTTCTTCCTTGTTTCGCGAGCAGCTTTTTAAGCAAGATGGCTCTAGAAGTGAGTCCACCTAAAAACATGGGCGACATCGCCTGCAATATCCGGTCCGCCTCCCTGTAAAAAACTTCATCTGAATCGGAAAGCAGTCCTTTGGGCAAACTGAGCGGTGCATCAAGGAAAAGGTGTTCTGCATTTAAGGCGACGACATAATTGCGAATGAATTTATCCGCATCTTCTCCTTTCACACTCTGAAGCACCTGAATTGCTCCATCCTCATGATAGGCGATGGCCGTAGTTCCTGCTCGTTTACTCCCGAAATCTGCTCCTATAAACATGCTTGCGCTTTCCTTAATTCCGTTCAATTAAGTGCTTAGAATTTAAAAAACAAATAGGAAGACCTGAGACTCGAGAGGCAAGATGTGAGACTTAAGACATGAGACACGAGCCTTTAACTATTTAGATTACGGATAATCCACCGTCGACATGAAGAATTTGGCCGGTTACCCAGGAAGAGGCATCACTTAATAGCCACGCTGCTGCTTCAGCCGCATCACGGGGTGAACCTATTCGTTTCAAAGGATGGCGTTCGTTTGAGGATTGCTTTTTGGCATCGGTATTTAACAGCGCCTGAGCCATTGGGGTATCTGTTAAAGAAGGAGCAATTGCATTTACCCGGATAACAGGTGCCCATTCGGCTGCCAAAGACCTGGTCATTCCTTCCAAGGCGCCTTTTGCTCCCGCAATGGAAGCATGAAAAGGCATACCCCGTTGAACTGCTACCGTGCTAAAAAGCACTACTGATGCTTTACCCGACTTTTTTAATATTGGATAATAATACTGCAGGACCTTAACAGCGGAAAGAAAGTTGAGGTTCCAGTCTTTTTGAAAGTCCTCAGCACTTAAGCGGTGAAAGGGTTTCAGGTTAATTGAGCCCGGACAGAAGACCAATCCATCGATACCCTCTACAGCAGGATATTCCGTTGAATCAGATAGTACATCCAATTGGTATTGCGTAAAGTTAGGATGCGAAAGAGGCGCCTCCGTGCGGGAAATATTTATTACCTCATGGGTGTCTACCAGAAGTTCCGCCAGCGACATTCCAATGCCTGAACTAGCGCCTATTATAATATATCGTGCCATATGCTTTACCTAATTAAACGGCTCAGCAAGAGCAATGTTCACGATTCCACGAACTTTTCAATTTTATACGCCAGACGATCCATGTTCACCTGCTCAATAGGGTGTGGGGTGGTAGGCATTACCAAAAAGCTGCCTTGGCTTAGTTGACGAAATGCCTGCAAGGTTTCTTCCAGGCTTACCATCTTATCGGAATCCCCAATTCCAAGGCGAACAGGAAGCTTGATCTCTGATAGCGTAACATTGGTTAATAGGGGCATGTCGCCAAGATAGCGCATCATCTCTGCTGTTTTTTCGCACAGTTCTACCCATTTATCGCCATGAAGTTCTTTCAGAGATTCCGCATAAGCAGGTGCTTTTTCCTGAATTTTTGCTGTATCAAGAAATCTCGCTTCGCGTTTGCTTGATTCTGGGTTCCAGTTGAATTTGGTGCCCAGCGTCATGATAGATCCAAACAATCCGGGTTGTGCATGTTCTGCAAACAAGGCAACATATCCGCCCATGCTATAACCGAATACATGACAGCCTTCCAATTCATACTGATGCACATATTCTGTCACCTGATTGGCGAAAGCATCAATACCAAATTGGTCGGAAAAAGAAGCTTGTCCATGCCCAAAAAAATCAAGGCTATGGCAATGATAGGAACCAGATAACTTTTCTTTCAAGGTATCAAATTGGCTTTGGGCACCGAGGGCCCCATGAAGGAAAAGAATATGTTTCATTATTTGATGATCTCTTTGCGGAAGATATCAAAGATAAACAATAAGGCAAGGACAATGATGAAAGCACCACCAAAATAAGGCAGGTGAAAGTCGAAACTATAAAGTATTCCGCCCAAAACAGGGCCAATTACCCGACCAAGGGAACCCAAAGACTGATTGAGTCCCATGATATTTCCCTGCTCCTTCGGACTCACCTCTGAAGAAAGTAAGGAAAGTATACTCGGGCTTACACAACCATTGGCCAGCGCAATACAGGCCAATGCCACCAGCTCCCATTCCATACTCGGTGCAAGAGGCATGGCGATTAGGGCTAACATCATCATAGTTAAGCCAATAGAAAGCAGTCGCTTTTCGCCAAACTTTTTATTGAGGATGCCCACTAAGCCTGCCTGAACAATGGCCGAACAAAAACCTATGAAGGCGAAGACAAGCCCGATATCTTTTTTCGTCAGGAGAAAATGATCTTCCCAAAGGATTGCCGCTGTTACCTGCATCAGGGCGAATGCCGCGATAAATAAGAGGTTCAATAAGAATAAACCCCGAACAGCCCGATTCTTCATGGCCTTAAGAAGGGGTGAAATGGGGTCAAGCATGTTTTTTGAGGTGGTGTTCTTCTCTGCCAATGACTCCTTCAAGAAGATGGCAGCCATGGCAAAATTGAATATGCTCAAAAGGCCACTGGTAATCCCAACACCCATAAGGCCATACTCTTCATATACATAGCCTCCAATAACAGGTCCGATGATGAATCCCATGCCAAAGGCTGCACCGATAAGGCCCATATTTTTTGTACGGTTCTCTTTGGTTGAAATGTCGGCGATATAGGCATTCGCAGCAGAGATATTCGCTGAACCTATTCCTGCTAAACAGCGTTGCAGAGCGAGAAGTCCGAGACTACCCACGAATCCAAATAAAAATTGAGACAAGGCGGTAATCAATACACTGACCAAGATTATAGGCCGGCGACCGTAGCGGTCGCTTAAGGTTCCCCAAAATGGAGAAAATAGAAAATTCATCAGCGCGTAGAGGGCAGCTACTGATAGGGCTATCTCTCCACCTCCAAGCGTTACGGCTAAATCCGGCAAAATTGGGATGATGATGCTAAAACCCAACAGATCGATAAAGACCGTTAGCCAAACTACTAAGATGGAGGCGCCGTTTTTCATTGCGCCGGTGCTATGCCAAGTTTAATCCCAATTCATCCAATTGAGCAGGGTTAACATTGCTGGGTGCATCGATCATTACGTCGCGGCCGGCATTGTTTTTTGGGAAGGCAATGAAATCGCGGATACTTTCCACACCACCAAACATCGCACATAGTCGGTCGAAACCAAATGCAATTCCACCATGCGGAGGTGCACCGTATTCGAAAGCATTCATCAAAAAGCCAAATTGCTCTTGAGCCTCTGCTTTGGTGAATCCCAAGAGGTCAAACATTTTCTGCTGAACTCCTCTATCGTGGATACGAATTGAACCTCCGCCAATTTCCACTCCATTAATTACCAAATCATATGCATTTGCGCGAATCGCTGCAGGATCGGTATCCATCAAATGCAAATCTTTCGGGTTTGGAGAGGTAAATGGGTGGTGCATCGCATAATAGCGGCCATCTTCTTCTACATATTCTACCAATGGAAAATCGACTACCCAAAGTGGGTTAAATCCTGGCTTGTCGCGTAGTCCAAGACGTTTGCCCATTTCCAGGCGAAGTTCTCCCAGAGCCTTTTGCGTTTTATCTTTATTTCCGGCAAGGACCAAAAGCATATCACCTTCTTTTCCTCCGGCAGCTTCCATCCATGCCTGCAATTGGTCTGGGGTGAAAAACTTATCGACCGACGACTTAATTCCGTCGCTATTCCATTTTACATAGACGAGGCCTTTCATGCCACGTTTTGGGTCTTTTACCCACTCCGTCAATTCGTCGATTTGCTTGCGTGAGTTGTCAGCACATCCTTCTGCACAGATTCCTCCGATAAGTCCACCTTCATCAATCACTGACTTAAATACGACGAATTCCGTTCCGGCAATCTGCTCGTTCAGCTCCTTAATTTCCATCCCAAAGCGGGTATCCGGTTTATCGATACCATAGCGGCTCATGGCCTCATCGTAGCTCATTCGCGGAAAATCGGGAAGGTCGATTCCTTTAATTTCTTTGAAGAGGTATTTGGTAAGTCCTTCGAAGGTATTCAATACATCATCGCGCTCCACAAAGCTCATCTCGCAGTCGATTTGCGTAAACTCTGGCTGGCGATCGGCGCGCAAGTCTTCATCACGGAAACATTTTACAATTTGATAGTAACGGTCGAAGCCAGATACCATCAGGAGCTGTTTAAAGGTTTGTGGTGACTGCGGCAAAGCATAAAACTCACCCGGATTTAAACGCGACGGAACAATAAAGTCGCGTGCCCCTTCTGGGGTAGATTTGATAAGCACCGGGGTTTCTACTTCAATAAACGATTGTTTATCGAGATAGGTACGGGTGAGTTTAGATAGCGTATGACGCAATTCGAGTTTTTTGCGCACCGTTTCTCTGCGAAGATCGAGGTAGCGGTATTTCATGCGCAGTTCATCTCCGCCATCGGTATTCTCTTCGATGGTAAATGGAGGAGTTTGCGCCGCATTGAGGACTTTTAAAGCGGTTACTTCAATTTCGATGTCGCCCGTTGGCATTTTAGCGTTTTTGCTTTCACGCTCTTTTACAATTCCTGTTGCCTGTATCACGAACTCACGTCCCAATTTGCGCGCATCCATGCACAAGGCTTCATTCACGGATAAGTTAAATGAAAGTTGAGTGAGGCCATAACGATCCCGAAGATCAAGAAAGGTAAGTCCACCCATATCACGCGAACGTTGTACCCAGCCGCTGAGGGTAACTGTTTGTCCGACATGATCCATTCTTAATTCTCCGCAATGATGAGTCCGATACATAATAAGCAAATTATGCCGCGAAATTAGTGCTTTTAAGGAGGATGGCAGCAGAGGTGCAAGAATTTTAAACAAATTGTACTTTGGTCTAAAAAAAGAGACCAAACGCTCGATATTAATGGATGAATGGCCAAGGATTCCGAATAATCTTTACTTTTACTTCATGAAAAAACTTTCGCTTTTGATGTTGGTGACGCTGTGTGCCTCACTTACATTTATGTCATCCTGTAAAAAAGATGACCCAGCAGATTCTGGCTCAGAACCAAACACCCCTAAGTGCAATGTGACAGTTATTGACTTGACCGCTTTTGGTGAAAAAGGGCAAACTACATTTAAATATAACGCAGCTGGCCAAATTACCGAGAGCCACACAACAGGTGATAATTCGGAAGTAAGCGGTTCATACTACACCTACAATAGCGCTGGTCAGGTAACAAAAATTGAGTCTTATGCGGATGCAAGTAAATCCATCAATAATAAAACTGAGTATACCTATGGACCAAATGGGGTAACTGAAGAAAAGATCTTTGCAGATGACAATGGAATCCCGACTCATTCAGAAACCAGAAAATACGAATACAACAATGGTGTTATCTCTAAAGTGAACAACTACATTGTTTCTGGTGGAAGCGAAGATTTATATGAGTATGAATTGTATACTTACACTATCAGTGGTGATGTAAGCCTCATTGTATCTTATCAAGACGATGGCAATGGCAACTGGACGGCCTATTACCGCGATTCGTATACCTACTCTACCCAAGTGGCGAACAAAGCCTTGCTTGGTTTCTTTGAAGAAAACCCCAATTTCCCTGCTAATCATTACTATACCAACAACAAAAGTGAATCCTATAAAAGTGTAGACAATGCATGGGAATCAGATGACGACTTGGATTACGTTTATGTTTTTGATGCAAAAGGAAATCCAACTACCATTACAATTGGTGGCGGTTTAGCTGTTGCTCTGCTTACCTGGGACTGTAAGTAAAAAAAATAATTCACGAAAAACCCCCAAGGTCAAGGCCTCTGGGGGTTTTTTTATGCGCTGAAAATAAAATGTCAAAAGGCATAGGGAGAAAGAATCCGTTGCTTGGGGCATTATGCGCACCGTGTATACTTACAACGCAAACGGTAATGTTAGCACGAAAGAAGAATTTGATGCCAATGAAGATCAAGCATCTACCCGCATCACTTACCAATACTCCAACCATGTTTTAATCGAATCAAAATTCCATGTTCGCATGGGTGCAAATCTTGAATTGGCAGAAAATAAACGCTAAGAGTTCGCTTCAGGACGTTTAAGAAAAGTGAACCTTTTTGAGGTAGTTGATGGATTTGAAACCTTAACTGGCTACTTAACTTACCTCTATGACGGAATCGGCAACGTGATCAATATTGTTGGTTTTGAAACAGATGGCGGATCATCTGGTACAGGCACGCTGACTTATACCTGCAAATAAGCCGCTACCATTAGCTCGAAAAACCCTGCTTCAGCGGGATTTTTTGTTATTATGGGGTGAGCGGTGAATGCTTAGAGTTGAGCGTTAATGCCATTAAGAATTTTCAGTAAGCAAAGATTTATTTGTCTAGCGTCTCACCATATCATGTCTGATGTCTTTGAGTTCCGTCACCCTGAGCGAAGCAGATGAAATGGAAGAGCCATATAATACCTTAAGCAAAGTCGAAGGGCATAAATTAAAGCCCCATATTGGCAATAATCTCGGTGATTTCACGGTCAACAATTGCGGTTTGAAAACCAAGTTTTTTGGCCATTTCCACATTGTCGGTATTGTCGTCCATGAACAAAGTTTCTTCAGGAATGAGACCCGTGCGCTCAACCACCTTCAACCAAGCTTCGGGTTCAGGTTTTCTGGCTCCAATTTCATGCGAATAGAATACCAGGTCAAAGATTTCATGAAAGCTATAGATATCATGATCACGTTGCAGAATTTCATGGCAAGCATGAGCATGCATGGCATTGATATTACTCAACGCATAGACGCGGTACTTCTCACGAAGCTCTTTTAGCATACCGATGCGTGGTTCCTTTACCTTTCCCAACATGGTGGTCCAGGCCGTATAAAAGTCTTCTTCACTAATTTTCAGCCCTATTTCCTCATTCACCCCAGCGATAAATTCTTCAGTACTTAATTTTCCCGTTTCGTATTTATTCAATAAGGTGGCCTGGTTACTGGCAATAAACCAACGGCTAGTATCTTCCATTCCGAACTCTTCAAATGCAGCACGGGTTTTAAAGATATGCAGGTCGATGATTACACCCCCCAAGTCGAAGAGTAGGTTTTTGATAGGCATAGCGCGAAGATACTTTCCATTTGTGATTTTTGATTTACCATGTCTGCTGAAATTAATTGGAACGAGGCGGAAATAATGAAAGTAGGTCAATGATGATTTGATTCGATTGTCTTAATTTTGCAGCCTTGATGAAGAAATTCGTCGGGGCCTATAGCTCAGTTGGTTAGAGCATCTGACTCATAATCAGAGGGTCACAGGTTCAAGCCCTGTTGGGCCCACTCAATGAAAACAAGCTTTGCAGCAATGCAAGGCTTGTTTTGTTTTTGGCTATGTGCATACCATGTGCATACGGAAGCTGCAAACTCTAATTCTCTATGTCAGTTTCTGCGTTGCTCTCTACTTCGACTTTTCAGAGCAGGAAGATTTTTCCAAATGCAAAATGCCACAGATTCTCAACCCTGAAAGCAAATAATCTATGGAAATGGAGGCATGGCGGGTATGGTAGGTATTCTTAGACTAGCAAAGCCAAGATTCAACTCACTTCATTCGTGCAAAACTTAAGATTGATTGGTGGTTTAATAGCACTTTCAGCAGTTGCACCTATGCTCGAATCTATTGGATTGTTCGGTGGTGGGTCAAATTTGAATTCCTTTTTAAATGCAAGTCTTGCTTTGTCAGAGATTTCAATCTGTTGCTTACATTGCCGAATAGCCAAGTTTAAAAAGTATTCATCTTCTCTCTTCCTGTATGACTCAGTAATCATTGTTCCGAGTTCAAAATGGGTGTCAAGAATATTTGACGCGTTTAAACCTTTTACTTTATTCATTGACCTATTTTGAATGAACTTTTCAGGATAATCTAACATATCTGCCTCTGTGGTATTGTCCAAAAATTTCTCTTTGAAATAAAATTTATCCCGGCCTGTATAGGCGCTGAGGTAAAGCTTGTTCTTTTTATCGATATCGAAATTGACTTTGCCCGTCAAATCATAAAAAAAGTAGCCCGCCCGATACCCTTGAGCCAGCATAAAGGGCTGCATGAGCACATCGACATAAGTTCTTCTGCCTGAAATAAGGAAGGAAGATTTTCCTTTTTGAATAGGTCCTTCCAGCGTGAGCCGGGAGGAGATCAAACCAATTCCTGCTTCACCATGAAAAGCCTCTTTATTTCCTTCTTTCATATTGATATCGACAACCGAAGAAAGTCGTCCGCCATACCGCGCTGGGAAGCCGCCTTTCGTCAACTCAATGGAGCGAATCGCATCCCCGTTAAACAAGCTAAAAAACCCAAAAAGGTGGTAGGCGTTGTAGACGGTTGCGTCGTCAAGAATAATTAGGTTTTGGTCAGGACCGCCCCCACGTACATACAATCCGCTTTGTCCTTCCGAACCGGATTGTACACCAGGCATGAGCTGAATCACCTTCAAAGCGTCTTTCTCTCCAAATAAAGCCGGGAGCGTTTTGATGGCATAAACCGGAATTTCGATTTTGCTCATCTGTGCTTGTTCGGTCACCGTCTGCTCTTTTTTCGCCTCGACCTGCACCTCGTTAAATGTGGTATTGACCTCCAACTCTATATTGAGTTCATGGTCTTTATGAATACGCACTTTCGCCTCTTTGGCTTGATACCCCACGTAGGAATAGACCAAAGAAACGGTGTCCTGCTCCGGCAAGGTGATGGAATAAAAGCCATAAACATTGGTGGTGGTTCCGCTTTGTAATTCGGGGATATAAATATTTACACCAAGCAAAGGTTCCAAGCTTCCTGCCTCGCGCAAAAATCCGCTGATTGTATAGCGTTTGGCCTGCGCGTATGAGATGCTGTGAAACAGACAAAACAAGGCCAGGAGCCCTGCCAATCGGAAGAAATTTTTCATCGCAATCGTGTGTGTTCAATACTTCGACAAGCAGAAAACCATCTGCCCCTATGCGAAAATAAAAATTATCCCAAAAGCATTGCGCCTATGGTAAAATAAATACCCAGGCCAAGTAGGTCGTTAGTGGTGGTAATAAAGGGGCCTGTAGCAATGGCGGGGTCAATTTGAAACTTATTCAATAACAAGGGGATGATGGTTCCCAGCAAAGATGCAAAAACAATGGCAGAAAGCAGGGCGATGCTCACGGTAAAGGCAAGCTCTTGACTGTTTCCCACAATCATATTATAGCCCAGGATAATTAGCGCACAAATTACTCCGTTTAAGAGGGCAACTGTAAACTCTTTGCCCAGCTTGGGGAGAATATTGGTAGAGCCCAAGGTATTGTTGGCCAAACCTTGAACGATGATCGCGGAAGATTGCACTCCGGCATTTCCACCCATCGCCGCTACCAAGGGCATAAAAAACGCCATTTGAGGAAAAGCACCGAGCTCCCCTTCATAGAGTCCAATAACACGTGAGCTGGCTATTCCTCCAAGAAGACCTATCAATAACCAAGGCAATCGGGCACGGGATAAAATCCATACACGGTCGGTGATTTCGACGTCTTCCGCCAATCCCGACATCAATTGGTAATCTTTATCCGCCTCCTCTTTGATAAAGTCAACCACGTCATCAATGGTTATTCTACCAATTAAGCGCCCCAGTGTATCGACCACGGGAAGCACGATCATGTCGTATTTCCGCATCATTTGGGCAACTTCTTCCGCTGGCGTATAGGTGTTCACAGAAATAACCTCGTCGGTATAGATTTTTTCGACCTTCGTGCGTGCATTGGCCAAAATGATGCTTTTTAAAGAAACGACACCAAGCAGCTTTTCCTGATTATCGACTACGTAAGTGCTGTATACTTTGGTAACATTTTCTGCCTGAGAACGAATCTCGTCGGTACACTGAGAGACTGTCCAGTTAATATTCACCTTGATAAATTCCTTCGCCATCAAGCCCCCTGCAACATCCTCGCGGTAATGCAAAAGCGACACAATGTTTCGTGACGCCTCCATGTCGGTCATGTAGGAGATCACCTGGTCGCGGGTCTCAATATTCATTTGGTTGAGCACATCCACGGCATCATCCGAATCCATCCAATCGATGAAGCGGTGAGCTATGGTCTCGGCATCATACTCATCCAGAATTTTCTCCTGAAGCGAGTTATCCATATCCTTTAAAACGGCCACAGCCATTTTGTCCTCGAGGATATTTAGTAATTGAATGTTTTCTTCAGTAGAAAGGTCGTAGGCATATTCCGCCAAGTCGGCCGCGTAAAGCTCATCATCGATAAACTGAAGCAAGCGCTCATTATCTCCGCTTTCGAGGAGTTCCCTCAACGTTTGGAGGGCAATCTTTGGCGTTATTTCAATTTCAGTGCTCACGATCTGCGGTGCTCTGCGATGATGTCTGTTAATTCAATGAAAGCCTGAACTGACAATTGTTCTGGCCGCAATTTAGCAAAATCTATCCAGCCAGCTGCGTCATCTTCCAGCCCGTAAACCTTCAACGAATTTCGCATCGTTTTTCTTCTTTGATTGAATGCGGATTTTATGACTTGCTTAAACAAAACCGGGTCTTTTAACCCTTCTGGTTCTGGCAATCGCTCCAAACGCACTACACCACTTTTTACTTTTGGTGGAGGAGTAAACACATGTTCATGTACGGTAAAAAGGTATTCAACAGAGTAGTAAGCCTGAAGCAAAACACTCAAAATACCGTAGGCCTTGGTGCTCGGTTTTGCGGAAAAACGTTCGGCCACTTCCTTTTGAAACATCCCTGCCATTTCTGGAATTTGATGCCGGTGGTCGAGCATACGAAACATAATCTGGCTGGAAATATTGTACGGGAAATTCCCAATCAGGGCGAAATTGCCTAAAGGAGTCAAATCCATACGAAGAAAATCGTCTTCAATAATTCTATCGCCAAGCTGCGGAAAATGTTCCTTCAAATACGCCACCGACTCGCGATCGATCTCCACAACACTGGTTTCGAACTCTTTTCTGTCGAGCAAATACTGGGTTAATACGCCCATTCCGGGACCAATTTCCAAGACTTTATCATAGCCGTTTCCGCTGATAGCGTGGGCGATACGCTCGGCAACGGAAAGGTCATTCAGGAAATGTTGGCCAAGAAATTTCTTTGGGCGCACTTTATTCATGGCGGCAAGATAGCAGTTACCTGAAAAATCTACGACTTTTGTAAAACATGGGCCTCACAATTCATTCGCTAAGTACCCTTTTGGGTATCCGCTATCCAGGTGACACTCCGAATCTCGAAATTCGGCACCTCAGCTTTGATAGCCGCCGAATTATTGACCCCAAGAGTACCCTGTTTTTTGCTTTTGCTGGTCAACGCGATGGCCATGATTTTTTGGATGAAGCCCATGGTGCCGGTGTGCGCTGTTTTGTGGTACAGGAAGGTCATGCCTTGCCCCCATTATCAGACAGTTTAATTCTCCCGGTAAAAAACCCCATAGAAGCCCTGCAACGAATAGCCCAATATTACAGGCAGTCATCCATTACCTATCCTTTGCTCGCCATCACAGGAAGCAATGGAAAAACAGTGGTAAAAGAATGGCTGTTTCATCTCCTCCAGGCAAAAATGAAAATAGGCAGAAGTCCGAAAAGCTACAATTCACAGATCGGACTGCCCCTGAGTATCTGGCAATTGGAAGCTGATAATGACTTGGGAATTATCGAGGCGGGGATTTCAAAAAAAGGGGAAATGGCTGCCCTGGAACAAATCGTTCAAGCGGAATACGGACTATTAACCTCGATTGGGGAAGCACATGATGATGGCTTTGCGAGTCGGGAAGAAAAAGTACTGGAAAAGCTGAGCCTCTTTAAAAACTGCCGATTTTTTGTTTACCCCAAGCAAAACGAAAAGACCGAAAAAATCATTCAGCAATGGGCCAAGTCGAAAAAAGTCCGCCTTATTTCTTGGGGGACAGATAGCTCTTGCCACTTCCATATTGAAGCAGAGGAACATGGCGAAGGCAGTTTGCTTCGTTATGCTAGCGGACAAATTCAAATTCCTTTCAAAGACCAGGCATCCATCGAAAATGCTGGGAGCTGCCTGGCATTTATGCTGGCTTTAGAATTACCGATTGCTGCTTACATAGAGGCCTTTGCTAACCTACCGAATATTGACATGCGCCTGCAATTGCTCAATGGTCAATTTCAGAGTCGCCTGTTGAACGATGCCTATAGTGCTGATATCAGCTCTTTGGAAATTGCCTTGCAGTTTCAGAAAAAGCAGGCTGGCAGCATGAAAAAAACGCTGATTCTAAGCAGCCTTCAGGCTAATACAGACAGTCCAGATAAAAAATGGCCAGAGCTTAAGAGCTTGTTAGCCGCTTACCACATTGATGAATGCTACATGGTGGGGAAGGATTATTTCGACTTCCAGCCAGATTTTGGGATTCCGCAGCGTGTGTTTGAAAGCACGAGTCAATTGCTCGCCCATATCGACCCACGCATGTTCCAGGAACAAATGGTATTGATAAAGGGCCGAAGGAATTTTGCTTTTGAAAAAATTGTTCGCCTTTTGGAAGCACAGGTGCATGAAACTGTTTTGGAAATTGACCTTAACGCCCTCGAACAAAACTTTCTTTATTACAAGAATAAGGTCGCGCCCGGCACCCGAATTATGGGCATGGTAAAGGCACAGGGTTATGGAAGTGGAAGCATAGAAATTGCCCGTCAGCTCCAAGCCTCCGGCGCTCATTACCTAGCCGTGGCCTATACAGATGAAGGAATTCAGCTGCGCAGAAATGGTATATCCTTGCCAATATTAATCATGAATGCCCGTCGGGATTCCCTGGCCGAATGCCTAGATTACCAGCTGGAACCTGTTGTTTATGATTTCGATTTTTTAAGCTTCCTACAGGATACGCTGGACCAATCAGGAATTCCTCAGGCCAACATCCATTTGGAGTTTGATACGGGCATGCATCGACTTGGTTTTTCTGAAGAACAATGCCCGGAAATAATCGAACGAATTAAAAAAGACTCCCGTATTTCTATAGCCAGTGTATTCAGCCATTTGGCGGCAGCCGATGAAGCTGAACATGATGCCTATACCCAAAAGCAGCTGGCTGGTTTTTCATCTATTCAGCAGCAAATCCTCTCTGGCACGAAATCAAAACCCCTGTTTCATATCCTGAATACAGCGGGTATTGAACGTTTCGGACATCAGCCTTTTGATATGGTGCGTCCGGGAATTGGCTTGTATGGGATCGAAAGTACTGCAAATGCCAGGGAACATCTTCAGCCCGTGGCCACTTTGAAGGCTCGCATTTCTCAGGTTCGCGACCTTACAGCAGGAGAAACCGTGGGCTATTCTCGGAAAGGTAAGCTGGAAAAAGACTGCCGTATTGCAGTTCTCTCGATAGGGTATGCAGATGGGTTCCGTCGCAGCCTGAGCAATGGTAAGGGACATGTTTGGATCAATGGAAAGCTGGCACCCGTGGTAGGAAATGTTTGCATGGATATGGTTATGGTCGACATCAGCGATATCCACTGTGAAGAGGGTGATGCAGTAGAGATTTTTGGCAAAAACCTCGCAATCGAATCCGTGGCAGAAGCAGCAGAGACCATTCCTTATGAGATTATTACCGGCATTTCCAGCCGCGTAAACCGCATTTATTTCCGAGAATAAGAAATTTTTACATTGATTTTCAGTGGCTTATAATTCATAACACGACATTAGTTGTATATACATTTAATTTATATACATTTGTAGTACAATATGAAAATAAACGTCATGAAAAAATTAATCCTTGTACTCGCAGCAGGTGTATTTCTAGCTGCCTGTGGAGAATCTAAAAAAACTGCTGAAGAAACGCAGGAAGTAGCCAACGCTGGAACTGAAGCTGTAACCTATACAGTTGACCCAGCCGCCTCTCAAGTAGAATGGGCCGGCGCGAAACTCGCAGACACTAAGCACAACGGAACAGTTCAACTTACTTCTGGAAGCCTGGCTTTCGAAGGTGGTAACCTAACTGCAGGTAACTTCGTAATCGACATGAGCACTATCGCTGATGCTGACCTTACTGAAGAAATGGGACAATCTAAATTGGTAGGTCACTTGAAGAGTGCTGACTTCTTTATGGTTGATTCTTTCCCAACTGCCATGTTCGAAATCACCGGAGTGGAAAAACTTGAAGAAGGTGCTGAAGGAACACATATGGTAAAAGGTAACTTGACTATCAAAGGCCAAACTCACGGAATTTCTTTCCCAGCTACGATTTCACAAACTGAAACAGGTGCATCTGCTTCTGCTTCTTTTGAAATCAATCGTAACGAGTGGGGTATCGTTTGGGGGGGTTCACAAGAGCCAAACCAAGGTATTATCGATTTCTTGAAAAACAACTTGATCCAAGACATGATTTCCTTCAAGGTAAATCTTGTTGCAGGAAAATAATTTCTCTCGATTGAATAGTATGAAAGCCACCCCGAAGGGTGGCTTTTTCGTTTTACAACAACGCCATTTGTCGTACTTTCGCAGCAATGAGCCAACGAATATTTCCTGCGGTATCCACCTTTACCTGGCAAGGCAAAGTGCTGGTTGCTGTCATTCGTTTTTTGGGCCTCTTTCTTCGCCTCTTTTACCGCTCTCATCGGCCAGTACCCAACTTTGAAGAAAACCCGGCTCACTATTCGGCCAAAGACATTCTTTATTTCGCCTATAAATACTACCTGAAACCGCCTGAAAAGGCCGAGACGGATAGCCTGCAAAACTATTTCCATAACATGAACTTCTCTTTTCCAAAGCTTGCGGAAGGGAGTCCGGAAATACAGCTCAGCAGCGGCGGTGATTTAATGCCTTACCATTGGCTAAACGAGGAAAACACCCAGCATTTATGGGACGAAATCGGCCCTTGGTATTTTAATGCCGATATCGTTTTTGCCAACTTGGAAACGCCCATAGATATCCATCAAAAAACAGGAATGGTTCCGGAAGTCATGCTCAACGACATGCACTTCAATGGCGATGAAAACCTCTTCAAGCTGTTTAATGGAAGCGGAAAATTCAAAGGTTTCGATATCCTTTCAACCGCCAATAACCATAGCCTGGATATGGGCATCCAAGGCCTCCATCATACTCTAAACTTTCTCGACCAACAAGGCATCAAACATACCGGCACCGCCCGCTCTGCAGAAGAACAAAAGGAAATCAGAGTAATTGAAGCGAACGGAATGCGCATTGCCTTTGTGGCTGCCACTTATTGCCTAAACCATTTGAGCGTTCCAGAAGAGCATCCTTACTGTGTCAATGCAGGACGATTTAACCTGCCCAATGCAGACGTAAGCCCTATCCGTCGTTTGGTAGAAGATGCACGCAGCCAGGCCGACTTTGTGGTGCTCTCCCTGCATAACGGAAATGCCTACCAAGCCTATCCATCGCAACATACAATGGATAATGTGCACCGCATATTTGAAACTTGCGGACCAGATTTAATTTTAGGAAGTCATCCACATAACCCACAGCCGATTGAACAATACAACTATACCTGCCCGTATACCGGAAAAGTGAAAAACAGCATAGCCGTTTACAGTCAGGGAGATTTTGTCGCTTATGATATTTTCACCTGGTGCCACTTGCATTTAGGCATCAAGTTTACTTTGGGTCGTGATACCGCGGGTACCGTTTGCATCAGTGCGATGGAAGTTATGCCTCAATTCCTCTGGCATGGCGATAAACACCAGGGATTCGATTTTCGCTTTCTTCCGCTCAAGAAGGCCTTGGAAGCAGAGAAAAGCATGTCGAAAAGAAGTAAGAAAGAGCTGGCTGAAATCGATCGGTTTTGGAAAAGCCACTTGGCCCCATCGCTTTCTATCTATGAAGCACCCTAGCATTCGGAGAAAATCATTTTCTTTGCAGTGTTTCTATTAACAGCATCATGACCGAAGAGATCAAGAATATCCTGGACAATACGCGTTCGAATATGGACAAGGCCATTCAGCATTTGAATGCCGAATTCAGTAAAATCCGAGCAGGAAAAGCGAGCCCATCGATGTTAGAAGGCATCAATGTCGATTATTATGGCGCCATGACTCCCCTGAATCAGGCGGCCAATGTCAACTCTCCTGATGCCCGCACTTTGGTAATTCAGCCATGGGACAAATCGCTAATCGGAGCAATTGAAAAAGCCATAATGGAAAGTAACCTTGGCTTGAACCCCCAAAATGATGGGGAAGTTGTTCGTTTGAATGTTCCGCCTCTTACTGAAGAACGCAGAAAGCAGCTGGTTAAAACCGCTAAAAATGAGGCGGAAAACAGCAAAATCGCTGTGCGCAATATCCGTAAAGAGTCGAATGAGAAGGTGAAAAAACTTCAAAAAGACGGCCTTGCAGAGGATATGGCCAAAGATGCTGAAGCAAATGTTCAGCAGATCACAGACCAGTTCATTACCCGCATCGACGAAGTGGCTGCTGTGAAAGAAAAAGAAATCATGACCGTTTAACTTGGCAAACAAGTTTACATCTCGCTCAAGGCTGCAACGCAAACTTATCGTCGCTGCAGCCTTTTTTATGGGGCTTTTTTTGCTCCTGCTTCTCTTTAAAGGCAGTCTCTTTTCCTGGTTTTTAAACCGGCAAATAGAAGCCCTGAATAAGGGCGGAGAATACACCTTTCATATCGAAAAAGCCGAACTCATTGGCTTCTCAAAAGTTGAGTTCACGTCGATTTCCCTTTGTAAAAATTCGGGCGACAGCTTGGCCTTCATCAAAAATTTGGAGGTGGTAATTCGTCCTGCAAAGCTCCTGAGTCGCCAGCAACTGTTTAAATCCATGGCGCTTTCCAGCGGCTTTATCCAATATACCCGTTTAATTTCTGAGCCTGCAGACACCAACAGTCAGGTCGAAGAAAAGGAAGAAACAGCTCAGGATGAAGGTCTCCCCTGGAAATTATACCAAGCCTTCGAACGCTACTTTCCGTCGCAGATTGCCATAAGCGATTTTCATTTCAACTACCAGGATGCCTTGGGACATGTGGGCATTGCAATGGATAGCATTCAAGGAAATCAAGACCTGCTCCAGGGAATAATTGTACTGAAGGATGATCAGTCTGCCCAAACCTGGCATGTATCTGGACGTTTGGAGGATGGAATCGAACTACGCGCCTTTGCAGAAGAAAAACAGGCATTGCCTGCCCTTTACCAACGTTTTGGCTTGGATTTGCGAAGTGATACAGTCGCTTTCTCTCTGGTTAAAACAGGGATGTCTCCAGAGGGATTACGCTTCCATGTTTCAGCGAGTATCCTGGAACTCCAACTATTTCATCCTAAACTTTCCAGCGACACCCTTGGATTTCGCCGTTTGGCCACTGAGATGGACCTGAGTGCCGGTTATGGCTATATCCATATTGATAGCAGCTCTCGATTTACAGTGAATGAAGTTGAAGGAAACTTTGCGCTGCAAGCTCCTCTTACCCGTTCTGGAAATAAGTATGGATTGCTCATAAAAACGGAACAAATTCCTGCGCAAAACTTTTTTAATTCCCTGCCGCAAGGAGCATTTGATGATACCCGTGGAATAAAGGCTTCTGGAGAACTCGCCTATACCCTTCGTTTTTATATGGATGGAAGCAAGCCGAACGACCTTGTATTCGATGCGTATTTCACGAAAAAAGACTTTAAAATACAGCAGTATGGGCAGAGTCGCCTCAATAAAATGAGCGATGAATTTGAGCATACGGTATACGAAAACGACAGGGCTTATCGCAGCTTTTTAGTCGGACCGAACAACCCGAAATTTACCCCGATTGAGGACGTTCCTCAAAAACTCATTCAGGCCATCCTCGTTTCTGAAGACCCTTCCTTTTTCCAGCATGGCGGATTCATCATTGAAGCCTTCCGCGAATCGATAGCCACGAACTACAAAGCAGGAAGTTTCAAACGTGGGGGAAGTACCATTTCCATGCAGTTGATTAAAAATGTGTTCCTAAGCCGCAAGAAGACTGTTTTTCGAAAAATGGAAGAGGCGCTGCTCGTATGGCTTATCGAAGGCCAACACCTTACCTCGAAAGAAAGGATGATGGAAGTATACCTCAATATCATCGAGTGGGGGCCGGACATTTACGGTATCTTCGAAGCGAGTCAGTTTTATTTCAATAAAAAACCTGCAGAGCTGAGTTTTCCTGAATGCATCTACCTAGCAAACATCATCCCTCGGCCTAAAAAGTTCAAATACAGCTTTGAAAAGGACGGCAAACTGAGGCAGTATATGGTCGACTTGCAAACATTCATACTCAGGCGGATGTTAAGCAAACAAATAATCACGCCATCAGACACCCTTACCTATAACCCCTATATCCGCCTTCAGGGTGCGGCTAAAAACATGGTGGTGGAAGTTGACTCTTCCTTATTCGATTCATTGATTATAGAAGAGGCGCCCGTTTTAGAAATTATCCCTTAATTCTTTAATTCGTATTGAGATGTATAGATGCATACTCCTTTTTTCATTTGTCTTGGCCTTGAGTTTTTCTAACTCATCCGCACAACCCAAGGTGGATACAACTTTTATCCAGCGATTTTCAAATAGGTTGGTAATCGCCCCTTATATCAGCTCAAGCACCAATACACTTGTTTTTAAGTCTTGGAATACCCCTATCGATTCATCTCAAAACGTACGGTATCAACCCAATCTGAGAGGTGGTTTCGGATTAAGTTTTTCCTACCATATCATTGATTTCTCGATTGGGTTCCGACAAAAAATGAGTGAGGAGAGTGAAAAACTCTATGGTAAAAGCAGTTCTTTCGCTTTGGATTTTAGGATTTGGGCAAACAAGAAAATCCTCACTGAATTCAACTTTCAAAGGGTAACAGGCTACGCAAATATCAGCACCCCTTTTTATGATACGCTCAATTTTCCGAAAAACTATCCTTTCGAGCATCGCGGAGATATTTCGGTAAACATGCTAAAGTTGCGTTCAGTGTACCTGTTCAATCCAGATAAATTTTCATACCGTTCCTCTTTCGGTTTTAGTGAGCGCCAGTTAAAAAGTGCTGTGGGATTTCTTTTAAGCGCACAAGCCTATACTGAAGTAGCTTACGCAGATTCAGCCTTTATCCCACAACTTCTAAGTCAACAATACGGTAATGCAAGCGGTATTCACCAGGTGGCCATTGCGGCCTTAGGATTAGCCCCAGGAATCGGGGGCACGTGGACCAAAGGGCGTTGGTTCCTTACCAGTATTCTTTTCGTGGGCGCCGACTTACAACATTTTTCCTACGATGAACCAGGAACGAAAAATTTCAAATCAGAAAGAAAAATTACGGCTAACGCTGATTTTCGTTTTTCATTCGGATATAATGCCGATAAGTTGTTTTTCGGCTTTCAACTTACCTCCGATCATAACTTATTACGGCCTTCTCCTTTCAAAATAAATTCAAACTTCACAAGAAGCTATTTAACCCTTGGCTACCGCTTTAATTCGCCTAAAATTTTAGATAAAAGTTATGACGCTGCGGTGAATACGATTATTCCGAAAAAGCTTCGGAAGTTTATGTATTGAAAGTGTAATTTTGGAAGATGTCGCTTCTCCAAAATACTCTTTTCACCGATGAGTTAAACAAGCTAAATGCCGCACAAACAAAAGCGGTAAACGCGATTGAAGGTCCTGTTCTAGTTATCGCAGGGCCGGGAACGGGAAAAACACAAATCCTCGCTGCACGTATCGGGAATATTCTGCTGAAAACAGATACTCAACCGCATAATATTCTTTGCCTAACGTATACCGATGCGGGAACCATCGCCATGCGCAAACGTTTGCTCCAATTCATCGGACCAGACGCCTACCGTGTCCATATTCATACCTTCCATAGCTTCTGCAATATGGTTATCCAGGAAAACCTCGACTACTTTGGTCTTCGTGCCCTGGAACCTATATCCGATCTGGAGCAAATTGAGGTCCTGCATGAAATTATTGATGAGTTCGATGCGGGCAGTCCCTTGAAACGCTATAAGGGAGAAGTCTACTACGACACCCATAACCTCAAGTCGCTTTTCCAACTGATGAAAAAGGAAGACTGGAAGCCGGGTTTTATCATCCAAAAGGCAGACGAATACATTGCTGAACTCCCCTTCCTCGATAAATTCATTTACAAGCGTGCCAATGCCAAAACCGGGGTAAAAGTTGGCGATCCCAAGCAGAAAGACATCGATGCAGAAACGGCCAAAATGGAAAAGCTGAAAGCCGCGGCCAGAGCATTTGAAGCCTATCAGGAAAAACTAAAGAAAAGACACCGCTACGATTATGCGGATATGATCCTTTGGGTATTAGAAGCCTTTCGGGAAAACGAAGACTTACTGCGCAACTACCAGGAACGTTACCTCTATTATTTGGTGGATGAGTTTCAGGATACCAGCGGTGCACAAAGCGAATTGCTTGCTTCTTTAATCGATTATTGGGACGACCCCAATGTCTTCGTAGTAGGCGATGATGATCAGTCTATCTATGCCTTCCAAGATGCCAATGTCAAGAATATCCTGAATTTTGCAAAACGCTACGAGCAGAGCATTAAGCGGGTAATGATGAC
>JALRIQ010000143.1 GCA_023277325.1 Bacteroidia bacterium
CCCGCTATTTGATGGAGCAAAAAGAAAGCGACAATAAACCGCGTGAATCAGGCATCCAAAACTTCAGTATCGGGATGAATTTCGACTACCTCATGGGCAAAGATCAATTTGTGTATGGAGTTGAAATCAACGTATTCCAAACGGAGTTTAATTTCACCAATCCAAACGGACGTAGCGTAGATCAGGCAGAGAACATGACCGAACTCTCCGTATATGGAAGTTATAAGAAGGTACTTACCCGCTGGGTATTTGAGCCAGGGTTCCGTCTTCAGTACTACGCGACCTTCTCTGAATTCTTCCCAGAGCCACGTTTGGCAATCAAGTACAATGTGAACAGTAAATTCCGCTTGAAAGCTGCGGGAGGTCTCTACTCACAAAACTTAATCAGTGCGGTTTCTGACCGCGACGTGGTGAACTTGTTCTATGGATTCCTTGCCGGACCAGATAACCTGCCAAAACAATTTAACGGCCGTGAGGTAAATAGCCGTTTGCAAAAAGCATGGCATGCCGTAGCCGGTTTTGAGTGGGATATCACCAAAAATCTCGACTTACTCATCGAAGGCTACTGGAAAGACTTCTATCAGTTGACCAATATCAACCGCGATAAGATTTTCGAAAACACCCCGGAAAACTTCAACCGTCCGGAATACCAGCGCCTCGATTATATCGTAGAAAGCGGATTGGCCTACGGTTTAGATACCCGGATGAAATACGATAATGGCTCCCTCTATGTTTGGGGAGTTTATTCTCTCACTTATGTAACCCGTTACGACGGACAAAGAACCTATAATCCACATTTCGACCGCCGTCATAATGCGAACATTGTGGTGTCCTACTCCTGGGGCAAGAAAAAATCATGGTCGGCCAATGCCCGCTGGAATTTTGGTTCTGGATTCCCATTTACGCAAACGCAGTCTTACTACGAACTACTCGACTTCAAACAAGGTGTATCCACCAACTACGCGCAAGGAAATGGCGATGTGGGTATCGTTTATGGAGCGATCGGAGCAGGACGACTTCCTTATTTCCATCGTTTGGATGTGAGTGTTCAAAAAACCGTTCATCTGTCGAATAACTCAAAAATGGAAGTGGTAGCCGGACTTATCAATGCATACAACAGAGCGAACATCTTCTACTTCGACAGGGTGAACTATACCCGTGTGGATCAGCTTCCTATACTCCCAAGTTTGGGGGTAAACTGGAGCTTTTAATTAACGCTTTATCCGCTTTGTAACTTGCTCATTGACGTGGGAAGCTGTTACTTTGCAGGGCAATAAAACTAGCTGAATTATGATTACCGACCGTTTAAGAGGCGAAACCCGTCCACAGCACGATGCGATGGAAAAAGTGGGTTTCAGTGATAAAATTATGAGTGGCCAATTGAGTTTGGACGATTATAAAATTCTTATCCGCAACAACTATATCATGAATGCTATCATGGAAAAAGGTGTTGAGGCAGTAGAAGGGTTTACTTCTATCCCAGGATTAAACTATGAGGCCCGTAAAAAAGGTGCTTTGCTCGAAAAAGACTTAGAGGTTCTTGGACTTAATAAAGCAGAGATTGATCAGCATGCGTATGCTTTTCTTTTCAATAACCTTCATGAAGCCCTTGGTGCATTCTATGTAATGGAAGGTTCAACCCTCGGTGGCTCTGTAATTTCCCGTCAATTGGCAAAAACAGAAAGCCTCTCTTCTGTCTCTGAATTCAATTTTTATGGATGTTATGGCGATATGGTCGGACCAAATTGGAAAGCCTTCCAAGCGGTATTGATTGAACAAGCCAGTGATACAGAAAAAGAAGACATGATGGTAGCTGGTGCGGCTAAAGCATTTGACTACTTCCGCGTGATCTTCGAAGAAAGCCGCGGTTTGGCGTAGAGACGCAAAACCTTGCGTCGTCAAAGGATACCTGAAACCCTCGGGAACATCAAATTCAAACCGTAG
>JALRIQ010000144.1 GCA_023277325.1 Bacteroidia bacterium
CGATTGCTCCGGCTTATCCAATTCAAAAGCCAAGGTAAATGCAGGAAGCTCAATAGGAGCCCCAGTAAACACCGGCAAGCCAGCAATTTCCTGATCTGGTACTCCGCCATTTCCTAAAATTCGGAAAAGCATTAAGCCCAAGATAAACACCGCTGCAGCACTTGCGGCCCAGCGTTTATAGAGGTAAATGACCGGGCGTTTTTTAAGCGATGACTTATTCTCAAAAACAACGGCTTCATCCGCTTCCAATTTGGTAAGCTGAAGCAACTTGGTATTGACTTCGAATTGAGGATTTTCTTGAAGGAAACTTTGTAATTCCGCCTCTTGTTTGGCCGACAAATCCCCTTCCATAGAAGCAATGATGAATTCATCAATATGCTGTTCGTCAAGAGGGATTTCTTTTTTCAGGTTATTGCGGAAATTAGCCTCCAAGGCAACAGAAGATTCTTCGAGGGTTTCTTCCTCAAGGATTCCAGGATGCTTATCAAGGAAAGCAACAAATTCCATCTCCAGCTCTTCATCCAGAAGACCAGCGACGAAATCATTTAAATAGATATGGTAATTGCTTTCGTTAATCATCCTAATACGGCTTGAAGTGAACCTAAATAGTTTTTCATGGCCAATCGGGCGCGGTAAATATACACCTTCACTTGCGAGTCACTAAGATCACAAATTTTCCCAATTTCTGCATAATCATAGCCCTCATAGTCGCGCAAAAGTAAAACGGTGCGCTGAATCTCAGGTAATTTGTCTAATGCCTTATTAATAATGGGCTTTAACCCACTGTAGTGATGCTGTTCGTAGCTGTATTTTTCTTCCGAGTCTTCCGCCTCCCCTCTGAATTTTTCTCTACGCCAAAAGTCTACCATCTTATTATAAGCAGAGGTAAATAAATACGATTTGGCCTTCGTAAATTCAATCCCTTCCTTCTTTAACCAGAGCTTTTCAAAACAATCCTGCACAATATCATGCGAATGGTCTTCATCCTTCAAGCTCTTCAGCGCGAAGCGATAAACCCGGTCGCTTAATTGTTCGACACAAAGATTGTATTCTGTAACGGTCAAAGTGGTTCAAACTTTTATAGTCCTTAGACGCTTTATATAAATAGTAAGTTACAGCCTTTCCGAAATAAATTTTAGAAGCCTTACTTTGCAGTAGATACATGAAACATACCATCCTATCCGGTTCCTCAAGAAAAAATAGCACATCTCTTCAAGTTTCACGCGCCATTGAGCGGGTTTTGGGCGAATTGGGAGAAAGCGAAATAGAAGTAGTTGACTTCGAAGATTATGATATCCCTTTTTTCAATGAAGAACTCGATGTCCAAAATCTCAGTCCTTTCCAAACACGACTGGCCAACGCGATGCGCAGCGCTGATTCCATCATTTTCATCACGCCGGAATACAATTGGTTCCCTTCTGCTGAAATTGTGCACCTGGTTCATCGTATGGCTGGATCTGTTTTCAAAGATTTATGGGATAATAAAGTGTTTTCCTTTGTAGGTGTTTCAACAGGACGTGGTGGAAGAATGCCAACCGTGCAACTCGGCTACGTGGTTGATAAAATCATTAATGTCTTCAGTTTTGACTCAGTAACCAACCCGAAAAGTTTTGAAGTGCAATTCGCCGGCCAGGTTTTGGATGAAGAGGGTAACTCATTGGGGAGTCCTGAGTTCGATAAAGGATTAAAGGCGTTTACCAATTACCATATCAGATTGAGCAAACGTTGGGTAGCAGGACATAAAGCTTAGTCTTTCTTTTCTTCGTCCTTTTTCTTTTCCTCAGCCTTCTTCTTTTCTTCCTCTTTCCGCTTTTTCTCCTCTTCTTTTTGCTTTTTCTCTTCCTCGCGTTTTAGGCGTGTCTTTTCTTTTTCCTCTTCACGAATGCGTTTGGCTTCCGCTCTTTCTTTGCGTTTTTGCTCTTTGGCTTCTTCACGCTTTTTCACTTCTTCGGCTTTAATGCGTTCCCGCTCTTCCTTTTCTTTTAATTTTTTTGCTTTCTCTTCAGCCTTCAGTCGTTCCTTCTCTTCCTTCTCCTTCTGTTTCCTGGCTAGCTCCTCCGCTTTTTTCTTATCCTCTTCGGCTTTTAGACGCGCCTTTTCCCTTTCTTTCTGTTTCCGCTCCAATTCCCGATCAATCTTATCATAATCCTGAACTTCCTCTGTAACCACTTCTACCTTCTCAATACGAAGTCCTTCTCCATAAAACCATTCATCATTGAGCTCTATCAATACAAAATGGAGGATATACGGGCGAGAACCGTTTACGCATTTTGCTTTCGCATAAGAATAACGGTAGCCTTCCTCGTTCGAATCTATTTGGTAGATATATTCTGTCTTTTCCAGTTTGGCTAGCTTAATTTTCTCCCGTTTGGCAAATTTTCGAAGGCTTTTCATGTCCTTGCGATTCCGGTATTCCAGCTCCTTTTGTCGCAAACCAATCTGGTAGTTCATCATATCGACATCATTCGTGTCAAAAAGTGCCTTCAAATCGCGGTAGCTAGGGCCAAGGTTTTTAAGCATGACCTCACTCTCCTCCTGAACGGCATGCATAATTGAATCGCATAAATAATCCAGATTTTGCGCCTTCACTGTGGAAGAGAAAAATCCATAAAGAATAAAAAAGAGAAGAATTTTGCCTTTATTCATTGAACACGTAAAATTAGCACATATGTCGGATGCCCCCAAGTACACCAACGCCTTAATTCATGCGCAAAGTCCATACCTGCTTCAACATGCCCATAATCCGGTTGACTGGATGGAATGGGGCAAAGAGGCTTGGGATAAAGCAAAAAAAGAAGATAAACTGGTATTG
>JALRIQ010000145.1 GCA_023277325.1 Bacteroidia bacterium
GGCTGCGCTGCTCCTTTGCTTCTCCCGATAACTATACGGGATCAGCTCCGGCGCACGCAGTCAGTCTTTCAGATGGTACTTCTATTGAAGAGCCCTTCGGCAAGCTCAGGGTGACGAAGTTTTTTTTAAAAAACGGCGGAACAACAAACTGTCGTCCGTGGACTGTGGACCGTGGTCTTCCTCGGATCAACCAGCTATGGTCTATGGTCTAACTGCTGTGGACCGTCGACTAATAAAGCAGGTTTTTCCGCGCGAAATCAACTACCCGCTCATCGACAATGATATCAGGGTACCGGATGAGTTGGCGCAGGTAGATTCCATTTAGCGTTCGGCAACGGCTAAGGGCTACATAAAGTTGACCGTGAGCAAATGCCCCTCCTCCGAGGTCGATAATGGCCTTGTCGAAGGTGAGTCCCTGGCTTTTATGGATGGTGATGGCCCAGGCAAGTTTGATGGGGTATTGGGTGAATTGACCGATAACATCACTTTGGATACGGCGGTTCACATTGTCGAAGCGGTAGACTTTATTCTCCCATACTTCCTTTTGAAGGATAACCTCTTCCCCATCTTCCAGCTCGACGGTAATGTTCATCATATCTAAAGCTGTAATTCGGCCTAGGGTACCATTGACATACTTGCCGCTTGAATGGTTTTTAATAAAAACAACCTGAGCGCCTTTTTTCAAAACAAGTGTGGATGCTGTTGGAAGATTTCGCTGGTTATAGTCGCCTTCAATTTTCCCGGCAAACTCGAAGCTTTTGGATTCAATTTGCCGGAGCATGTATTCATTAATATCATCGGCCATGCGGTTTCTGGTGCAAAGGGTAATGGCCATTTCATCGCCTTCCGGTTCGAAGTCGGGCATATAGCGGCTATTGATTTCTTCGAGTTCTCCCTCGCCTGCATTTCCTAATCGAATGCTATTTAAAAGGTGAATGAATGTTTCGTCCTGCTGGCGGTAGACTTGCGTCAGCTCAATATTTGGAAGGTGGATTTGTTCAAAGACCTTAGCATGAAAGAAATAATGACTCTGGTACACCTCACCAAAAAGATGCCTTTCCACCTCACTATTCTGTATAACCGGTTCCAGCTGAAAAAGATCCCCGAAGAATACCACCTGCTTACCGCCAAAAGGAAAAGGTGAATTTAGATTGATGCGAAGACTATAATCCATCGCATCGATGATATCTGCACGAAGCATGGAAACCTCATCAATAATGAGCACTTCCATATCGCGCATGATCTTGTATTTCGGATGGTACTTGGCGTATTTTTTAATCTCACTATCCCCAGGCACCATAGGGCGCAAGGGGAAACCAAAGAAGGAATGAACGGTTTGTCCGCCCGCATTAATCGCTGCAATTCCAGTCGGTGCTAAAACGATGCAATTCTTCCCGGATTCTTTAACAAAATGCCGAAGTAAGGTCGACTTCCCTGTACCTGCTTTACCTGTAATCAGTGCTGTTTCACGCGTTTTGAGCATGACATCCCAAGCATGGCGAAAACCGGCATTTATTTCTATTTCAGACATTTTTAGACCATGGACCATTGACCATAGACCATGGCTGATCTTAATGGACATTGGTATTGCGCATGGTGAACGCTTCTAAATACTAACGGCCTGATTTCACATCAAGCACGACTTTGAATTCTTTTTCAAGAAGGGAACGCATCATTATTCGTGTTTTTTCTAATTGACGCCTTGATGGTTCTTCCGTTTCACCACGAACATACACACCATTTGACACAATTAGTACCTCATATTTCAAATTACGCACATCCAATTCAGAGAGGGTATCGTGATGCTGATGAGCAATATCATTGATTAACCCATAAGCACTGTAGTCACAGAAATGAATATCAGAGATATAGGCGGTATCGCCCTTTTTAAGAATGGCAAAATCTAATTTACATCCCCCGGCTGTATGATTCGGCGTAAAAGAAAACGGGAGCAGCAATAACACTCCAGCAATCGAAAATAAAATCAGCTTTTTCATAGGTTAAATATGAGGGTAACACCTTAGTGATATGTTCATTCAGTTCAGGTCAATTTAGTAAACGGTATTTTAGGACTTTCAGACCATCAGACTTCCAGACTCTAACACTCCTCATCTCCTCACCGAGGGTGACACCAAATTTCGATCCTTTAAAACCATTACTCACCGTCACCCTCGTCTTCATCCTCAACCTCACCCTCAACCACCCACACCTCCACCTTCGCCTTCCCGGGGCCAATAAGATGAAGTTCCTTAGCGGCAGCTCTTGATACATCGATGATTCTTCCTTTGGCATAAGGGCCACGGTCGTTGATCCTGACCTGGATGGAGTCCTGGGTTTTCAGGTTTTTCACCCAAACTAACGTTCCAAATTCAAGGGTTTTATGTGCGGCAGTAAATTTGGTTTTGTCGTATAATTCCCCACTGGCGGTTTTTCGTCCATGAAAGCGGTCGGCATAGTAGGAGGCAATTCCAACTTCTCGGATTACTGGTTCTTCCTGTTCCACCTTGGGTGCACAGAAAATAAACAGAGGAAGAAAAATCCACAGCAGTTTCATCAAAATTCGAGTCGGTAATAGAATAAAGGTAAGAAACCCAATTGGTATTCAAAGCGGATATTCGACCCATCTGAACCCGGAGCATAGGTGGTGCTGAGGATATTTTGGGTATTTAAAACATTCACAATATCCAGGGCAAACTCATGACTCACCCGAGGACGGTTCCACTTATAGGAAACCCGTAAATCCATTCTGAAATAAGGTTTGGTTTGCAGGGTATTCTTTAAAGAATCGACACCCACCAGCTCACTGATTAGGTTACTGGCCGCGGTATCTGCAGGAGAATAAAAACGACCACCAACCGTGGTGAGTTTGGTGCCCACCTGAAGTGCAGAATTCTTCTTGATTTTAAATTCCTTGGTAAGCAAAAAGTTCACGGCATACCGTCCGTTGAAGTCCGTATTCCTCCATATTCCATCACTGCCTTGGTATTTGGCATCGAACAAACTGGCAGAGAGTAAAAAGAAAAACTGCTTGGAGAAAAAATGTTCCAGGGTAGCTTCCACCCCAAAATTTCTTCCCTTGCCTTCATTCACAAGGTTTCCTGGAAAGAAACGGGTAAAACCACTTCCGGTATTGGCCAGAGAAAATGAGCTGGAGGTATCGCTAACAGGAATAGAATATAAATACTGGTAATAGGCTTCAAACTTTAACCGCGTGCCTTTTCCAACACTCACATCATACCCCAATACATTATGGATGCTTTTTGAAAAATCCATGTTTGCATTCTGCGGACTCGTATTGCCCGGTTGGATATAGGCATATAAATACCGTGCTTGTGTTTGACTATGCACTCCTGCGCCAAAGCTCAAATTACTTTTTGCATTAATGGCGTATTTCAAACCAGCTCTTGGTTCAATTCCACTGAAAGAATTGGAAGCAGAATAATACTGTGAATACAAACCACCATTAACAACTAGTCGGGTTCCTACTTTATAGCGGAACTGGGCATATGGACGTACCAAAACAGCATAGGTATTTGCATCCCAGCGCACGTTCCAAGGACCTAAGCCATAACCGTTTCCATTCCAGATAACCGCCTTTGCCGAATCCTGGAAATAGTTATTCTCTACGTCGACGATGAGACCTGCCTTGAGTGTCATGTTCGCATTAAACTTATGATTCACCATGGCATGGGTATTCCAATTGCTGGTGCGGAAGGTATACTGCAGAATTGGGTTTTTTTCGTATAAAGTATCGCGATTAGCCGAATACATCAGGTATTCATGTTTCGCCTTTATGGAGGAACTGCTCAAGGCAGAACTGAGTCGGAAATAGGTGCTGCTATTAAAGCTCTTTGCATAGGTGGTACCCAGCACTCCCATATAGGAAGTGAAATACTGATCGCGGTCGTTTTCTCCATAGATATCGCGCTCTTCAGGATCTTGTTCGCTGATTAGAATATCAATGGAACTGTATCCACCAAAACCCCAAAAACTAATGCTCGCATTGTTTTTTAGCGGGAATGCGAGCTTAAATCCTCCATCCTGGTATTTGGGTACTGCATTGGTACCGATATCAAAATTGAGCGCGCTGAAAAGGGCCAAACTCGAATAGCGGTAGCCGGCGATAAAGGATGAACCTTTTTTCTTGTTCAACGGACCTTCTACAAAAAGTTCTGTTCCCAGAAACCCGAACTGAAAGCTCGATTCATATTTCTGGTTATTTCCATTTCTGAATTTCAAATCGAATACCCCTGCAGTAGCATTCCCAAACTCTGCCGGGAAAGCTCCCGAATAGAAGTCTGAATTCGCGAGCATCTTGTTATTGATAATATTCACAGGTCCTCCTGAGGTACCCGGAATAGCAAAGTGATTGGGGTTTGGAATATCAATACCTTCCACTCTCCACAACACACCCGCTGGCGAATTTCCGCGAACAACAATATCATTCCGTGCATCATTGGCTCCTTGTACACCGGCATAATTAGAAACCATGCGGCTTGGGTCTCCCCGACTTCCTGCATAACGATCGGTTTCATCTACCGTGAAGGAACGCGCAGAGATGGTTGCCATTTCATTATTGGGCTCTCCGGAACTGGTCTTCGCCTTCACTATGGCTTCACCAGACATGGCAACTGTTTCACTCATTTCCACCTGCAAAACGGCTTCTCTGGCTGA
>JALRIQ010000146.1 GCA_023277325.1 Bacteroidia bacterium
GATTGTTAGTTATGACCTGAATAATGGTCAATTGACTACTCCCTTGAGTTTGGAAGGTAATCCAATGTATGGTATGAATATCTATCGCGAGGTGAATGCTTCGGGGGTAGATTATAGTGGAGGTCTTACGCTCGGTACGGACGGTAACTATTACGGTATAAATTGTTACGGAGCCGGTCCGTTTGTTCAAGGAATGCTTGACAAGGAGCCTTTTGGTCGTGGTTTCTTTTATCGATATGTCAAGAGCTCAGGGAAAATAGAGGTATTGCATTCTTTTGTCGGAAAACAAGAATATAACTCTGACCAACTTATTCCAAGTGCCGCATTCGGTAATGACCTTTCAGTGCCAGTTTATTCCTGTTTAGAAGTTGCACCGGGCGTATTTTATGGTCTCGCCGTCGAGGGTGGCGTTGGAGGTTATGGTGGCGTTTGGAAGTACGATATTAATACCAACACATATTCTGTAGTCGTGAGCTTCAAAGATCCATCAAACGATTTAGGAAGGTATCCGGTTTGTAATCTCATCAAGGGAGACGGTTCCAATATTTACGGATTAACCAAGAATAGGAACGGGAATGAAGGTTACTTGTTTAAAATTAATACAGCCGATGATAAAGCTGCATTTGTTACTGCATTAAGCGCTGCCGGATGGGTAATTAATCATCCACATGGGCAAATGATCTATAATTCGACAACTAACACGATTTTTGGGACTAAAGACCGCTTTAATTCAACGAGCAATTGGGGCGGAGGCGTATGGAGTTATAATCTTACTAACTCTACCCAAACGAATGAATGGACCATTCATTTTTCTGAAATTAACAGTTTAGGAAGCAATGTTGCCGGAATTATCGAAGCGCCCGATGGCTTCATGTATGTAACGACCAGAAATGGGGGCGCAAATAACACTGGTACGCTAATTAAATATTCACCCAACGGAAATGCTCGTGTCAAAATTTTTGATTTTCCAGCAAATTTTTCCAGAAGCACTGGTATTGGAATGCAAATTAGTGGAACGAAAATTATTGGGACTTCAGATTTCAGCCAAGACCAGACACTTATTTGGTCATTTGATGTATTCAGTAATATTTTTCAAACATTACTAACCAGTAACGCCACAGATCCAAATCATCCGGGATACAATATTGAGTATAATACGTTAATTGATAATGGAAACGTAATTGGTAGAACAAGAAATGGTTCTCGACATGGAGCAGGATCCATTTTTTCATACAATGTACTTTCCGGTCAAACGTCTATCTTATTTGATTGCGGCTCAAGAATGGGAAGGAATATTATTGGGGAATTAACACAATTAACTGACTCGACCTTTTTAGGACAAATTGCCAAAGGAGGTCCAGTGTACAATACCGCCGATACAACGGCAATGTCTGAAACAGGAGGTCTGGCCATATTTAACATCCGATCTGGCGAAGTAACCTATTTAAATTCTATTTACGGTGACCTTTTGTTTGATGACCAAACCCAGTTTCAATTCTCCAACAAAGTACTCTTAGCCTCTAACGGAAAGCTTTATTACAGTCGGCTTCGGGCTCGAGTGACAGCTGCATTATTTTCGGTTTGCAGTGCTGACTCAGATACCTCAAATTCAATCTATACTTATAATGGCTATAGGGAAATAATTTCTACCCCAAGCTTATTAGAAATTCCCGGGGGTAAAATTATCCAAGCCCATCACGATAAAATAAATGTTTTGGAGAATTATGGGAATTCTCAAACACCAGTAACATATACTACTCACGATCCTCTTCAGTACGGTTTCATGGACCAAAACCAGGTTTTTGCCTCGAATGGTAAAATTTATGGTTTGACAGTTGCTAGTCAAGCCGGCACGGATGTTGGTTCCAATAGAGCTGTATTATATTCTTTGGATACCTCAAATTTTAGCTTCAAAGTGGAGTATGTATTCGATAGCTTGGTTAGAGCGACGAATGGAAGATTGACCGAATACGAGGGTAAATTATACGGTTCGACAAATTTTCTTGGCACTAATGATCATGGATTTTTGTTTTCTTATGATATAAATAATTCAAATTTTACAATTGAACATAGTTTCAATCGTTCAAGCGATGGCGCTGGCTTTAACGCCGGTTGGACCTTGTTCAATAAAAAATTGTACAGTACATCAAGAACTGCAGGTCAAAATGGGTATGGAACTTTAGTCGAATACGATTTGGTTAATTCCACTTTTAAAACTCTGGTGCACTTGACGATGGCTACAGGCCGCCCATTCGTTGGAACACCTTCGGTTTGGAACGACAAATTATTAAGCGTTAATGGACAAAAGGCTAAATCTAATGTGCTTAAGGTATATCCTAACCCAGCAAACAGTTTTCTAAGGATAGAGGGTCAAGATGGAGAGTTGGTAAAAGTTTACACAATGTCGGGATCCTTGGTTATTGAAGTTAATAATACCAACGAAGTAAACGTTGAACATTTATCACCTGGTATTTATGCTGTTGTAGTTCAAAATCAACAGGGTATTTACCAAAGCAAATTTATTAAAGATTAATTTGTTAGTGAGAACTTACAAGCCGACCATTCGTAAGACATTACGAATGGTCGGCTTTTATATTCCGATTAATTCATAACGGTAGAATTTATTTCTACATGCAGATCAGCTCAATTAGATATTCTGAGATTGTGTCGTGCCCCTCCCTTAAAAGCCTGTGGTGCGCCTAAAATCCCAATTGAAGCTTTAATCGGAGAATTGCCATTAAATCCTGCTCATCTCCATCAACCTCCACTTCAATAGGGAAATAAAGCAAAGGCACTTCCTTGAGTTCATTGGCAAAGGCCTTGAGCCGCATCCAGTCTTTTTCGGTAGTGATGACAATTGGCTTGCCTGCTTCTTTCCATTTTTTGAGGAATAGGTTGATATCATGCCTGCTGAATCGGTGGTGATCGCCATAACATAGTTCACCTACTTTCTTTTTGAAACGAGACAGAAAACCTTCTGCCCATTGGCAGCCATGAGCAATGGCCGAAAAGACAAAAACATCGTGCTCTTTAAAGTTCAGGTTTTCTAAGTCGGGATGGAGCAATATTGGTTCCTGGGCAACAAAGCGAGAGAAGAATATAGGCCCTGAAAAATAGGGGCGGGCCTTTTCCATAATCCGCGACTTATCAGCTTCACTCAGTCCTTCCGGACATTTCGTTACAATCAATACATCAGCACGACTGGCGCCCTTCTTCGCTTCTCGCAAGTGCCCTGCAGGCAAGAGCATATCATCAGCGAAAAAGTCATCATACACAGAAAGCAAAACCCGCGCATGGGCATCCAGGTAACGGTGCTGAAAGGCATCATCAAAAAGGATAAGCTGGGTATCGGGATAGGAGGCAAGAAGCTCAGGAATGGCCATCACCCGGTCTTCACAAACCGCCACCGCCGTGTTACGAAACTTGTTTTTAATCTGCAGAGGTTCATCGCCACTTTGGTCTGCATGCATAGCAGCTTCCACCCATTGGAATCCCGTGGTTTTTCTTCCATAACCCCGACTGATCACCGCAGTGTTTAGGTCTTGAAAATGATGAAGGAAAAATTCGGTATGCGGAGTTTTTCCGCTTCCACCCGTATTCAGGTTGCCAATTACCAGGGTGGGGGTATCAAACTTGTTGGACTTCAATACACCCTTATCAAAGAAAAAATTGCGCATACCCACAGCAAGAGCATACAAAGGAGTGAACGGAAGAAGCCAAGGGCGACGCATGAGTTTTCAAAGATGGGAAAAATCCGCTTTGAGAAAAGGAATTGCTATGTTTGAATGATGAAAATAAACGCCCTAGCCTCCATTTTTCTTCTTGCCCTCCTGGGTCTCTTTGTGAGCTGCTCGGAGCCGGAAGAGGAGAATGAATTTTACGGTCAGATAACTTATCGAGTTAAGGTGGGCGGCGCGGTAGATCCGAGTATTTTGTACTCTCTGCAAAAAATGTTTGGCGACTCTATTGAGGTCAGTTTTACCGACAAGGGCTATCGCCTGAATGTCTATAAAGATACCCTCGTTACCGAATGGTACGAAAACGAGAAGGGCATGATTTATTTTCACCTCGACGGGGTAGATAGTCTCTATTACGAGGAAGCAAAAGAAACCAATACTCTGCTGGTTGCTGAACACCGTCCGGATCTGCATACTCACCTGGGACGTCAGTGCAAAACGTATTTCGTGCAAGACGACCGTTTCCATATCGAAATGTGGTACGACAGCACCATGCATGTTTCTCCAAAAAGGTTTAGTCGCCTTTACCAAGGCCATTATAACCGCTATTACCTCGATTGTGCCGCTCCCTATCTTGTGCGTTCCCTGGTAATGGCTCCTATCAATATTCGCATCGAAGCCATCCGCATTGAGCAAAGCAATAAGCCCGATCCAGCCTGGTCGGAACGTCCGGATTTGCCGCTTATCCCTTTCAATGAATAATAAGCGCCAGAATTCCTCTTTAGGAATAGAAAAGAAAGAATAGCGAATATTTGGCGGGAAGGTCCACAAGGCTTTGTGGCGCTCCCAACCTGCTCCGATAAATGCAGTCAGGTCGAGCTTGTCGAGACCCCGGCTTCTCGGCCCTTCGGCAGGCTCAGGGTGACGGGGTAGATTTCGATTCATCAAATTTCCTTTTCTTTGTACCAAGAATATGGGCATTATTAGAAACTTTGTAAAGCAGGGTCGCGACTTAAGTCAGCGATTTCGTTTGAGGCAACCACAAGTATTTGATGCCCAGGCAGCTGTACTCAGAAAGCTGATAGAGAAGGCGCAAGACACCGAATTTGGTAAAGCGCATGGCTTCAAAGAGCTGTATTTCAGTCATAATATTGTTAAGGATTTTCAGAAGGCTGTACCCCTCGGGAACTACAGTACCATGCACCCTTGGTGGCAACGTGCCTACGAAGGGGAAGAGAATATTACCTGGCCGGGGAGAACCGACCGTTTTGCATTGAGTTCAGGAACCTCCGAAGGAGCCAGTAAATTCATTCCGGTGACCAAGAACATGCTCAAGCAAATTAAACGCACAAGTGCGAAACAATTGCTTGCTATTGCGCGAAGCGATTTGCCTAAAGAGTTCATGACCAAACACTCCCTCATGGTGAGTGGTAGCACCGACTTGCAGTTTAATGGAATCAACTATTCGGGAGATTTGAGTGGAATAACCACCGAAAACCTTCCTTTCTGGTTTGAGCCATTCTCTCGTCCGCATAAACGCACCCGCAAACACCGCGACTGGGAACAGAAGATTGAAGAGATGGTTTCTGAAGCCAAAAAATGGGATGTGGGCATGATTGCCGGCGTTCCTGCATGGATTCAGATTCTTTTTGAAAAGATAATCGAACGCTACGACCTCAATACCATCCATGATATCTGGCCGAACTTCAAGGTATATATCCACGGTGGGGTAGCTTTTGGTCCCTATAAAAAGGCCTTTGAAAAGCTGTTGGGCGAAGAGATTTACTATTACGAAACCTACCTGGCCTCAGAAGGATTTATGGCCTTTGCCACCCGTCCTGATGCGGAAGGCATGGCCCTGCAGACCAATTCAGGGATATATTTTGAGTTTGTGCCGTTTAATGAAGACAACTTCACCGAAGATGGCGACTTACGTCCGAATGCAGAAGCCCTTACCATCCTTGAAATTGAACCTGGGGTAGAATATGCTTTGGTAATAAGCACCAATTCAGGAACCTGGCGTTACCTGATCGGTGATGTGGTAAAATTTACATCCAGCCAAAATCTGGAGGTAGTCATTACCGGGCGAATAAAACATTTCTTAAGCCTTTGTGGCGAGCACCTTTCGGTCGATAACATGACCAAGGCGATTAGTCTGCTCGGTGATGAATATTCAGCATTCATGCCTGAATTCACCGTGATGGGTATACCTTATAAAGGGAAGTTTGCGCATCATTGGTATATCGGTTGCGACAAGGAATTAGACAGGGAAGAGGTGAAAGCCAAATTGGATAATTTCCTCAAAGAGCTGAACGATGACTATGCCGTAGAGCGTAATCATGCCTTGCACGACATCATCGTCGATCTAATTCCGAACCAATTGTTCTTAGACTTCCTCAAACAGAAAGGGAAAATTGGGTCACAGAATAAGTTCCCTCGTGTATTGAAGGGAGAGCTTATGAATGAGTGGAAGGCCTTTATCGCCGAACACCAGACACAAGCAGCAGTTAGTCTATAATTTTTCTGGATAAGCCATGATTTGGTTGGCCAAACGGTAAACCAGCATCATGCGCCAATACAACACGTCTAGGTTAATTTTCTCGATATCGTCAGTAGACTTATGGTAATCGGGATGTAGTCCGGAGAAGAAGAAGGCTACCGGTACGCCGTGTTTTGCGAAATTATAATGGTCGGAGCGCTCGTAAAGGCGTTGTGGATCATTCGGGTCGTTATAGGTATAGTCGAGCGCCATTGGGTGGTGTTGACTATTGGCCACCTGAAGCAGACTATCGAGCTTAGTGGATATGCGGTTTGAGCCAATCACATACACATAGTTGCTGTCTGCCGCATGAATCGAATCAGCACGGCCGACCATATCAATATTCAAATCACAAACTGAAGCACTTAAGGGTAATACAGGGTTTTCGGCATAATAAGCCGAGCCAAGTAGTCCTTTTTCTTCACCACTAAAAAAGATGAAGAGGATATTTTTCTCACGGATTGGAGTCTTCTCACTGAAGAGGCGAATAAGCTCCAGCAGCGAAGAAGACCCGGTACCATTGTCGTCCGCACCATTAAAAATGGTATCGCGCATGATGCCCAAATGATCGTAGTGGGCGGAGATTACCACATATTCATCGCTCGGAGAGGTGGCTGGCAATACGCCGATCACATTCTCTGAGTGGGAAGTGTATTTTTTCTTGTCGCCAAAACGTTTGGCAAAAGGCCAGGATTGAAACCAGGAAAGGTCACCATTGCTGTCGACAGCCACCTTTTGGAGGCCGTATTTTTCCATCTCTTCAGCGATATAAGCCGCTGCCATTTTTTGTCCTTCGGTAGCGGTACAGCGTCCTTCGAAACTATCAGAAGCAAGAATTTGCAGATGGCCCATAAGATTGGCTCTGCTTTCTAAACGCAAAGAATCTTCATTCAAAGGAGCTTCTTTCAGCGTCTGCTGTGCGAAGGAATTCAGGGCAATGAAGAGGCCGAAAACAGCAAGGAGGCTTCTCATGCCTGGTGAATTTTTTCTACACGACGTTCATGTCTTCCGCCCTCAAATTGGGCATCGAGGTAAGCTTCAGTGATTGAAAATGCTTCCTCATCCGAAATATAACGCGCTGGCAAACAAAGTACATTGGCATTATTATGCTGACGCGCCAAAGCAGCAACTTCTGAATTCCAGGCAAGTGCCGCACGGATACCGTCGTGGTGGTTGGCAGTCATACATACCCCATTACCGCTTCCGCAGATCAAAATGCCCAAAGCATTGCTTCCAGATTCTACCGATGACGCAAGTGGGTGAGCGTAGTCAGGATAGTCGGTTGAGTCAGTGTTATTGGTTCCAAAATCTTCCATCTGATGACCAAGTCCGCTGAGGTGGGCTTTCATCTTTTCTTTGAGTTCGTAACCTGCGTGGTCAGAGGCAATTGCTAGTTTCATGTTTTGTTTATTTTAAATCCTGCTCGCGACGTTTCTCCACGCGACGGGCAATCCATATTCCTATTTCATACAGTCCATAAATAGGACCTGTCATTAATATCTGTGAAGCCACATCCGGCGGAGTGACAACTGCGGATATCACCAAAATAATTAAAAAGGCATAACTCCGGTAGTTTTTCATAAACGCCGAGCTGATGATACCAATTTTTGCCAGGAAATAGATGGCGAGGGGCAGCTCAAAAAGCAAGGCCGATCCAAAACTTAAGCTGGCTACAAAGGAGAGGTAAGAATCGAGGTTGATATAATTCTCTACCTCTTTGCTCACCTGATAGCCACCCATAAAGTTCACCGAAATGGGTGAAAGGAAATAGTAGCCAAAAAGGAGTCCGCTCAAAAAGAGAAGGGTACCATAGAAAACCACGCCACGGGTTTTAGAACGTTCTTTGGCATGCAAGGCAGGCTTAATAAATCGCCAGATTTCCCAGAGGATATAGGGGAAGGCGAGAATTACTCCAGCAATCAGCGAAAGGAAGATATGCGAGGTGAACTGTCCCGACATGCTGATATTGGTAATCTTAAAGCCAAATTCAGTGATGCATAATCGGTCGTCGGAATAAATCCAGGTGCCCAAATCGCAGAGTGCGCGGTAGGTCCAGAAGTCAGTCCTTTTCGGTCCAAAAAGAATTTGATCAAACAGAATGTCTTTAAAG
>JALRIQ010000147.1 GCA_023277325.1 Bacteroidia bacterium
TGCCCGGGCTTATGAATACCTCCCGGAGTCTGTTCAGGCATTTCCTGAAGGTGCAGATTTTTTAGCCATTTTAGAAAAGACAGGATTTAAAGCGTGCAAAGATCAACCTTTGACATTCGGAATATGCTCCTTGTATACAGCAGAAAAATAGGTATCGCTTCGGCACTGCTTTTGTCGCTGAACTATGCTTCCGCACAAAATCGTCCCCAAATCGATAACCGGATTCTGCATTTTGGTTTTACGCTTCATGGTACCTACAACATGCTGCAGATGAATACCTCGCAGCAATTTTTAAATATCGACACGCTGAAAAATATCCGCCAGGAACCTTTTGCTGGTTTTGGACTTGGGGCCATTGTCGACTTGAAAATGGGCGATTACATGAACCTGCGTTTTCTAGGGCCATCAATCTCCTTTGCACAGCGGAATATCTATTACGATTTTCAAAATTCCTCAAGTAACCGACGTGCTGAAATAGAAAGTGTATACCTTGAGTTTCCTCTTCAGATTAAGATCAAGTCGGAACGGCACTGGAATACCCGTTTTTATTTTATCGGCGGTTTTAAGTACACCTACGACCTAACCTCGAATGTGGATGCTCCGCGAAGTATCAATGATCCGGTCGTTGCCTTGGGAAAAAACATGTACAGCTATGAGATAGGAATTGGGATGGATTTGTATTTCCCGATGTTCAATCTTTCGCCTGAACTGAAGTTTTCTCAAAGTGTGAACGACATGCTGGTACAAGACGATTTTGTTTATACCAAAGGCTTGGCGTCGATCTTTCCTCGCGTTTTCACCCTTTCTTTCCACTTCGAATAAGCGGAGATTTTACCGCAATCTGACCGAATACACTAAGTTTGCCTTTTCGATGAAATTCACTTTAAGCGCCCAAGATACGAATTCAAAGGCCCGTACCGGTATTGTACGCACGGACCACGGTGATATTCCTACGCCGATATTTATGCCAGTAGGAACGGCGGGAACCGTCAAGGCAGTAAGGCAAACGGAACTCAAAAACGATATTGAGGCCAAGATCATTCTTGGCAATACCTACCACCTGTTTTTACGTCCCGGGCAGGAAGTTTTGAAACAGGCCGGTGGACTGCATAAGTTCATGAACTGGACAGCGCCTATCCTTACCGATAGTGGTGGTTACCAGGTGTTTTCCTTGGCGCAGAATAGAAAGATTAAAGAGGAGGGAGTGGAGTTTCGCAGTCATATCAATGGAAGTAAACTTTTCTTTTCTCCCGAAACAGCCATGGATATCCAACGCCATATTGGGGCAGATATCGTGATGGCCTTTGATGAATGCACGCCGTACCCTTGCGAGAAAAAATATGCCCGGGAATCAATGCATATGACCCACCGCTGGTTGGATCGTTGTATTGCCGATATGAACGGCCATGATCCTTTGTATGGCTATAAGCAAACCTTGTTTCCGATTGTTCAGGGAAGTGTTTATCCAGACTTGAGGAAAGAGTCGGCAGAATTTATTGCTTCGCGGGAGCAGGCTGGAAATGCTATTGGCGGATTAAGCGTAGGAGAGCCAGCAGAGATGATGTACGAAATGACCGACTTGGTTACCGACATCCTGCCAAAAGATAAACCACGTTACCTCATGGGGGTAGGAACGCCTGCCAATATTCTGGAGTGTATTGCCTTGGGTATTGATATGTTTGATTGCGTGATGCCAACAAGGAATGCGCGAAATGGAATGCTATTTACGGCGGAAGGGATTATCAATATAAAAAATAAACGCTGGGAGGAGGATTTTAGTCCGGTGGATGATACCATAACCCCAGATTATAGCAAGGCTTATCTCCGACATCTCTTTGTGGCCAAAGAAATTTTAGGGGCACAAATTGCCAGCGTTCATAACCTGAAATTTTACCTTTGGCTGGTCGGCGAAGCACGAAAACATATTGAGGTGGGCGACTTTTTGAGCTGGAAGAATGAAATGGTGCAGAAATTGACATTCAGACGTTGATTATGCTAACACGCCTCGATCGTTATATCATCGCTAAGTTTTTGAGCACCTTTTTCTTTGCATTAGGACTCATTAGCCTCGTGGCAATTGTTATCGATCTGGCTGAAAAAATCGACGACTTCATACAGAACAATGCGAGCACCAAGCAGCTGATCTTCGATTATTATATCTATTTCATTCCATGGTTTTATAACCTTTTTAATAACCTCTTTGTCTTTATCGCAGTCATCTTTTTCACGTCGAGGTTGGCCTTGAATAGTGAAATTGTCGCCATGCTGGCAGGCGGGGTAAGTTTCCGCAGACTGCTTAGGCCTTATATGATTGGCGCCTCCATGCTTGCTGTCCTGAGTTTCTTTATGAATACCTGGATTATTCCCTATTGCAATGAGCAAAAGGTGGATTTTGAAAACCAGTATATCAATGGACGTAGAAATGAAGAGCATTGGCAGCGCAATGTGCATAGGCAGCTTTCTCCTGGAGTCTATATGTTCATTGATAATTTCAGTAAAAAAGATTCGGTAGGGTATAAGTTTACCCTCGAGAAATTTGAGAACCGCACCCTGGTTTATAAGCTGGCAGCTGAACGTTTTTCATTCAACCAGGAATCGGGTAAATGGCATGTTGAGAATTATACCGAGCGCCTTTTCGGCGAAGAGGAAAAGCTCAATAAAGGGGTAGAGCAAGACATCGATATAGCATTTAATCCGCAGGAGTTTTTTCTTCGCAAGGATGATGTCGGGATTTATAATACGCCGAAATTGAACAAGATTATTGCTGCTGAGCGCATGCGTGGAGCAGAGAAAATTGAGTTTTACCTGGTAGAGAAGTACCGTCGACTGGCGATGCCGTTTTCTACCTTGATTCTTACCCTGATTGGCTTTAGCATCTCATCAAGAAAAGTAAAAGGCGGAAGAGGTATGCACCTTGGTTTTGGTCTCGGACTGGCCTTTAGTTTTATATTTTTAAGTCAGCTTACCTTTACTTTTGCCTACGCGGGAGATATTTCGCCGCTGCTGGCAGTATGGCTGCCGAATATTGTTTACCTCATGATCGGACTGGTGCTTTTCCGTCTTGCGCCCAAATAGGTATGGAGAAGAAAGAGAAACGCTTATTTTATTTCCTTTTTACAGCGATTGCAGTTGTTGTAGGAATAGGCATGTTTGTTCCTGTTATGGAAGTTGATGCGGCGCAATATGCGTCAATATCCAAACAGATGTGGCAGGATAAATCTTTTTTGCAGATTATTCACCGTGACATCAATTACCTCGATAAGCCGCCTTTGTTATTTTGGCTTTCCGGTTTGTTCATGGGTATTTTTGGTATTTCCGATTTTGTTTACAAATTACCCAGTGTGCTTTTCTCCATTCTTGGTGTATGGAGCACATTTAAATTTGCCAAGCATTTTTATGGCGAGCGCACGGGGTATTGGGCTGCCTTGATGTATTCGAGCAGTGTGGCATTTTTCATTTTTAATAATGATATCCGCACAGATACGCTCATTATAAATTTATTGATTTTTTCAGTGTACCAGCTTGTTTGGTACCGGGATACCGGCAGCAAAGGAGCTTTTGTATGGGCTTTTGTTGGTATCGGCTTAAGCATGCTCGCGAAGGGGCCGCTTGGTTTGGTTTTTCCGGCTTTGGCTGTGGGTGGCGATGTGCTGATGCGACGCGATTGGAAGTTTCTTTTTAAATGGCAGTGGCTTTTAGGACTAGGCATCGTTGGACTGGTGCTGCTCCCCATGTGTATTGGCTTATACCAGCAATTCGACTCCAATCCCAATGCTTGGGTGAATGGAGAAAAGGGTGTTTCCGGATTGAAATTTTTCTTCTGGACCCAGAGCTTTGGCCGTTTAACGGGGGATAGCATTTGGGCGACGGCCTATTCGAATAATCCGGGTCCATTTTTCCTTACCGCCACGTTTTTCTGGGCTTTTCTTCCCTGGACTCCTTTGTTCCTCATTGCCTTTATCCGTCGTATAAAAGCTATGGTTGTGAATAAATTCAAGGCACAAGAAGGAGAGGAATGGATGACCTTTTTCGCTTTTATTCTGCCTCTCATTGCCTTATCCAAATCGGGTTACCAATTGAACCATTATATCTATGTCGTAATTCCATTTACTTCCATACTGGCAGCAAGTTTATTGGTACGCTGGCAAGGAATTAAAGGGGGCTGGTTGGTTTCGTGGAGAGCTTATTCCATATTTTTCCAGCTGCTTGTTTTTGCCCTTGTTTCATGGATTATGATACAGGTTTTCCCGTCGAAATGGACCTGGGGCTTTATGGCATTGATCCCTGCTGTACTTATTTTTTGGAAGGGGATCTCGCATAAAATTTCTTTTGGAATTGCAGGGGCTGTGATTTTCTGTTTCGCGGTGATGAATGGCTATTTCTATCCAGAGCTCCTTCAATACCAGCGAGGTAAGCACGTTAGCGACTTTTATAACGCAATCAAGACGCCAAGCAGCAAATTGTATTTCTATAAGACAGGGGCTTCCCATTCGCTCGACTTCTACCAGGATCGGTGGGTGCCAAGATATGGCTACGAATCGAGTGAAGATATGCTTGAGCCGGATCATATTTATCTCTATACCAATAAGAATGGGTTGAAAGCGATGCGCGAAAAGGAAATCTCGTATGTTGTTTTAGACAGCATGGACTTTTTCCCGATCACACAATTGAATTGGAAATTCATGAATCCGGAAACCCGGCAAGAAGTAACGCGTAAGCGTTATTTCTTAGAATTGAATCAATAGGCATTATTGCAAGGTATTTCTGCAATGCTGCAATGTAATTAGTGATTCTGCTGGTTTTAGCGCCATAAATTCTTTTACTTAGCACTAAATTAACAGATATGAGCAGATCTATTAAAATTATCATTGCAGATGGTCAACGACTGCTTTCAGACAGCTTGTCATTGGCCCTTAATCAGCAAGATGGAATTGAAGTAAAGCAAGTGGTCGATTCCGGCCCAGCTTTAATGAAGTCTGCTGAGAAATCAGGAGCAGATATAGTTATTACCGAGGTATCTTTAGGAGACGCTGATGGCGTTGCCTTAATTCAGAAAATCAAACGTCAAAATTCTGAATTACGAGTGATGTTACTTACGCAAAATGCAGATTCTGCGCAGGTGCTAAAAGCCGTTGACTATAATGTTGATGGGATTCAGATGAAGAGTTGCAGTCTTGAGGAGCTTGTTTCGGCTATTCGCATTGTAGCGAGCGGTCAGAAATTCTATGCCCCACAAGTCTTGAAAATGATTGCTACACGTCCTCCAGTTGAGTCGCAAGCCGGCTTGAGTGCAAGGGAAGTAGAAATCATGCAAATGCTTGCTGAAGGATTATCGGCGAGAGAAATTGGCGATCGTCTTCTTATCAGTTCACGCACCGTTGAAACGCATAAAGCCAATGTCATGCGTAAATTAAATGTGAAAAAAGCCACACACCTAGTGAAAATCGCATTCGACCGTGGATTGGTTAAAGCATCACGATAGTAAAACTTCAAAACCTAAGGGAGAAAGGCCAGGCGTCGTCTGGCTTTTTATTTTTTGAAGAGAAGATTTTTTTATTTTAGCGCAAACCAAACCTGCCTGTGACCAAGTTTTTATTTTTTCTCAGCGTACTTCTATGTTCTATTACCTCCTCTGCCATTGATTTTAGTGGTAAAGTATTGGATGCTTCGAGCAAAGAAGGGCTTATTGGTGCATCTGTAGTTGTTAAAGGTGGAACTGAAGGCGTCACCACCGATATCGATGGAAAATTTAAATTGACCTATACCGGAAAATTGCCGATAACCTTGGTGTTTAACTACTTGGGTTATGTGAGTCAGGAAATAAGTTATTCCGCAGCTAAATCCGATATTACCATTTTATTGAAAGAAGACTCCAAGGTGCTCGAAGAGGCAGTAGTTACCGATATCCGGGTAACCCAAAAACAAAAACAAGCACCATTAACCGTCGAGACACTGGATGCGATTGCTATCAAGCAAACACCAGCAGCGAACTTTTACGATGGATTATCTCATCTCAAAGGAGTTGATATTTCTTCCGCCAGTATTGGATTTAAGGTGATCAACACCCGCGGATTTAATAGCACTTCACCCGTACGCAGTTTGCAACTTATTGATGGAGTCGATAACCAGGCTCCGGGATTAAATTTCTCCTTAGGAAACTTCTTAGGATCTCCCGAACTCGATGTGATGCGCGTCGACATTATAGCAGGAGCCAGTTCCGCATTTTATGGTCCAAACGCCTTTAATGGGGTGATTGCCATGCAAACCAAAGACCCATTTACCACGCCAGGACTGATTGTTTCCCTGAAAGGGGGTGAACGAAATTTGGTCGAATCGGCAGTGCGCTGGGCACAGGTGTTCAACGACAAATCGGGCAAGCCACGTTTTGCTTATAAAGTGAACCTCTTTTACATGCAGGCCAACGATTGGCAGGCAAATAATCTAACTCCAACACCTCAATCACCAAGCGACATGATCAATGCGGGTGGCTGGGATGCAGTAAACCGTTATGGAGATGAATACAACCGACTCAATGATTTTCGTGGTAGATTAGCTACACCGGGTCTTGGCGTGTATTACCGTACAGGCTATAATGAGCAAAATTTGGTGAACTACAATACACGAAACATCAAAACCAATGTTCAGGCCCATTATATGATGAAGGACAGCAGCAGGCTGATCTATGCTTTCAACTTTGGTTATGGAACCACGGTATATCAAGGCGACAACCGCCTGAGCTTAAAGGATATTGTCTTTTACCAGAACCGCATCGAATGGCAAAAGCCAGGTAAGTTTTTTATTCGCGCTTATTCCACCAATGAAGATGCTGGTAATTCTTATGACGCTTA
>JALRIQ010000148.1 GCA_023277325.1 Bacteroidia bacterium
GGTAACAGATACTGGTAATGTGCAGTTCTACATGCATGGAGAGCTTTGTGCGGATATTCCGTCGCATTCACTTGTATTAGGTGGAGGAGCTCCTGTGTACCACAGAGAATACAAAGAGCCTGCATACTTCGCAGAAATCGCCAAGTTTGACGCAAGTCAGATCGAAGTTCCTTCTGATTTGAAAGCAGTTGCTCAGAAAATGGTTAACCTGCCAAATATTGCTTCAAAAAGATGGATCTACCGTCAGTACGACAGCATGGTAGGAACCATCAACCAGGTTACCAATGCGCCATCCGATGCAGCCCTTGTTAAGATCAGAGATACAGAGCGTTCAGTAGCCATGACGGTTGACTGCAACTCACGCTATGTATATTCCAACCCTGAAGTAGGTACGGCCATCGCAGTAAGTGAAGCAGCACGTAATATCGTGTGTACAGGTGCAGATCCAGTAGCGATTACCAACTGCCTCAACTTCGGTAACCCCTACAATCCAGAAGTATACTACCAGTTTGTAGGAGCTATCAAAGGCATGAAAACAGCTTGCGAAGCATTAGGCACTCCGGTAACTGGCGGAAACGTAAGTTTCTATAACCAGTCAACCATCGATGGAACGGCTGTTTATCCAACTCCAACAATTGGTATGGTGGGTATCCTCGAAAAGCCAAAAGACAGAATGACCTTGAACTTCAAAAATGAAGGCGACGTGATTCTTTTGGTCGGACCTGTTAATGATGATATTGCCTCTTCTCAATACTTGGTAAACTGGCATAAAGTAGAAAAATCTCCAGCTCCTTATTTCGATATGGATATGGAGAAAAAAGTACAGACTGCGATTCTAAAATCCATCCGCAGTGGATTGGTCGAATCAGCGCATGACCTTTCAGAAGGTGGACTTTTCGTTAACCTTTTGGAGTCTGGTTTTGCTTCTAACCTTGGTTTTGAAATTAGCTCAGCTGCCGGTATCCGTAAAGATGCCTTCCTCTTTGGTGAGGGACAAAGCCGTGTGGTATTGACTTGCAAAGCCACCTATGCGGAAGCACTAAAACAACAGTTCGAAGAAAAAGGTATCGATATCATGGAAATTGGTGTGGTTAAAGGAAAATCTGCCATCGTTGATGGAGAAAACTTTGGCGATATGGCCACTTTCCAAGAAGATTATGATACCTTGATTGAAAAGGCAATGGCCTAATTCAAAAACTATGTTAAGCATCACCCCTGGAGAAATAGCAACTGGAAAGCTTCATGCTTATATGTTGGCCTCTATCGCACCGCGCCCAATTTGTTTTGCCAGCACGGTCGATAAAGAAGGAAATGTTAACCTAAGCCCTTATAGCTTCTTTAACGCCTTCGGCAGCAACCCAACAACCCTGATTTTTTCTCCAGCACGTCGTGTGCGGGATAATACCATCAAGCATACGTTGGAAAATGTGATGGAAACCATGGAGGTCTGCATCAATGTGGTGAATTACGACATGGTTTGGCAAATGTCATTAGCCAGCACCGAATACGAAAAAGGCATCAATGAATTTGAAAAAGCCGGGTTCACCGAACTTCCATCTGAATTAATTCGTGCCCCACGTGTCAAAGAATCTCCCGTTCAATTTGAGTGCCGCGTGCGTGAAGTGATTGAAACGGGAACCGAAGGTGGAGCAGGAAACTTAGTTGTTTGTGAAATCCTCCGCATGCATATCAACGAGGCGGTATTGGATGAAGACCAGCATATCGACCAGAATAAAATCCAGCTGGTTTCTCGTCTTGGTGGAAACTGGTATGGAAAAGCTTTTGGCGATTCTTTATTCGAGATTGAAAAACCAGTTCGGAATAAAGGAATCGGTGTGGATGCAATCCCTGAAAATATCCGTCTAAGCACGGTACTTACTGGCAATAATCTCGGGCAGCTGGGTAATGTTGAAGCACTCCCCAGCGAGGCAGAAATTGCAGAATTCGCAGAAGACTCGCTGGAATACCAAAACCTTAAAACCCGCTTTGCCCTGCATGCAGAATCTCTGGAATACGAGCGTCATTTATTGGCACAGCGTTTCCTCTCCTTGGGCGATGTACAATCCGCCTGGAAAATTCTCTTGGCAGAATAGTAAGCATAAAAATCTTCCTAGAAGTTTCTCAGCCTCTACCCCTCGGTTCCGCTTGCGCTTCACTCGGGATGATGGCTATTTATTAATCTTTTATTCTGATTATGCGTCCAGCAAAAGACAAGAACCCTTTTCCAATCATAATTCACAAATTTGTCATCCTGCCGAAGGGCTCAACCTCAACCTAATCCTCATCCTTAACCTAAAAAAGGCGCATCTCCTTTCGGAAACACGCCTCGCTCGCAAGTATGAAGGATGAAAAGAATTTAGATTAACCGCCGAAGCTTATTCCAAAGTTGAATGGATATACTTCTGGCTTACCGCTATTATCCCTGAACATTTCCGTTAAGGCATAGCTGGCAAAGAGGGTGAAATCTCCATAACCTACTCGTGCTTGTGCACTTACCCGGAATGGGTTAAGGTCATGCTCTCCACGTGTATTCTTCTTGATCACGTCGCTACCCTCGCTGTATTTTTCTTTGGTGTATGAGCCAACACGCACTCCACCAATTACGCCCATAGCTAAGTGCAATCCATTTTTATCTGGCTTACTAAAGTCAAAACCTAACATCAAGGGAACTGTCGCACAAAACGTCTTCAAACGATTTTGGATATAGTCGCGCTGAATGCCTTGTCCTGAGCTATCTACATCGCCAAATGGCGACACATTATTGCTGAATTTATAGTTGTTATAGTCCAGTCCAAGTCCTGTTAGAAGCACCACATTTGTCTTATAGATTGGAATGCTCTTCTCAAAGAAGTTGAATCCCATGTACAATGACTTCCCTTGGTTTACATTGTAATTCTCAAAACCTGCAG
>JALRIQ010000149.1 GCA_023277325.1 Bacteroidia bacterium
GGGTATTATTCCCAGCATTACCGATGATTTCTTGCGAAAATGAGTTCCCAGCCAGGCTTATTGCATAGGTTGATGATGGCGCAAAAGCATCCCGAAGCCCTGGTTGATGCAGTAGAAGTGGATAAGGAATCGGCCGAAGAAGCGCAGGAAAACTTTGAAGCCTCAGACTGGAATTACAGACTTACAGTTTATCATCAAAAAGTGCAGGATTTTGTGGAAGATGAAACCCTGCATTATGATTTAATCGTGAGCAATCCTCCTTATTTTGAGAAGATTGAAACGCAGAAGGGGAATAATGAAGAATGGCCCGACGAAAGGCGCTTGGCAGCACGAACAAAAGATTTGTTGAGCTTTGAGGCATTAATGGAAAGCGTAGCCAAAGTGCTGGTGAGTTATGGAAAGTTTTATGTGATCATTCCTTATTTTGCTGAGCAAGAGCTGAATAATGCAGGAAAGCATTTTGGTTTATTTCCCGTATTCCGGATGGAAATTGCCCATGATGAAAAGTCGACACCCCACCGTTTAATTTTGGCTTTTGCTAAAAACAAGGAGGAAATCACCCTTGATGTGCTAAAAATTCGAAATAAAGCAGGGGAATGGAGTGAAAAATACAAAAACCTTTGCAGCGAATTTCATAGTAAATAAGGCACTTTCAGCCCGCATAGCAGATTTTTTAAATTTATCAAGAGGAGTTAGATGCGGTATTTTATCTTTCGGAGTTTATTTTTGACCCTATGCATCACATCGCCGTTGCAGGAAATATCGGAGCGGGTAAAACCACGCTCACTACCCTGATTGCTAAACATTATGGTTGGGAGCCTCATTTTGAGGACGTTGAAGACAATCCCTATATCAACGACTTCTATGAAGATATGCAGCGTTGGTCTTTCAACCTGCAGATTTATTTCTTGAACAATCGTTTCAATACCATCATGCAAATCCGCAATAGTGGTAAAACCATTATTCAGGATAGAACCATTTATGAGGATGCCTTCATCTTTGCGCCAAATTTGCATGCAATGGGCTTGATGAGTACCCGGGATTTTGATAATTACTCCCGTTTATTCGGCTCTTTAAATACCTTTATTCAGCCGCCAGATTTGATGATTTACCTCCGTGCATCTATTCCTACTTTGGTAAACCATATTCAACAAAGAGGCAGAGAGTATGAAGATTCAATCCGTTTGGATTATCTCAAGCGTTTGAATGAGCGTTATGAGGCTTGGATCAGCACCTACAACAAAGGAAAACTCCTTATTTTGAACATCGACGACCTCGATATTCACAATAATCCAGAAGATCTTGGGACCGTCATCAGTAAAATTGATGCCGAGCTTCACGGGCTCTTTTAATCTGTAAAAATGCCTTAAATTTTTTAGTGCCTCCCTCTAGGGTAGCGTCCATTATCGATATCGATAGAACTCATTCTGTAGTAATTGCAGCGGTATGTTGAAGGATCTACTGAGTGAAGGATTCCATATTTGGCCAACATGGCAATAAAGTTGGCAAGGATAGGGTCCTTATCAGTTAGCTCACTATTTGGCACCGCAAACCACAGAATTTTACCAGGATTAAATCCGCCAAATTTTGAATTGGGGTGATAGAGCAATCCGAAAGAATTCCAGCTTAAACTTTTCGGTCCTAGAAGTCCGTATGCCATAAAACCTTTCCATAAATCGTATTCAGATACACGTTTTTTGGTGGAGATGATTTGTGTTCCAGCAAGGCTGTCTACATACTGCAAAACGCGCTCGCGCATCATCGAATCGCTCATGGCCTGCAATTGCTCATTTACCAACGCATAGCGGGCCTTCTTTTCAACCTGGAAAGCCAAATACTTTTGAGCAGTATCGATAAGCAACATAGAAGCAGTATACATGGCACTTGGTGCATAATCTTTTCCGGGACTTGGTAGCTGATTAAAATGGATAAGCGCATGAAGATAACCTTGCTCTTTATCGCCAAGAATTTTCAATAAATCATCACTTTTTACATAGCCACATACCAGCATATTTCCATCAAAAGGACTTACCTGATGTAAGCGAAATCCGCCCTCCACACTTTGAAAGATTACAGATTCCATGGCTACCAATTGTTCGCTGTCATTAGTTACATCATGGGCGATATAAGAAAATGCGCGTTCTCTTTCTTCTCCAGGTATCAGGTCTGCAAAAGCAGAACGGTATAAATCAAGCTGGCCACTTTTAGCCTCAGACAAGGTGTGTTTTTCAATAGATTCCCAAGCGAGTAAACAGCTATTGATAGAAATATCATAGGTAAGATAAAGCGCAAGGGTATCGTTATTTTCCAGGTTTTGGGTATTGACTTTATCACCAGGAACCTGACAAGCCATTGCGAAAAGGGTCAGAAGAAGAATGAATTGTTTCACTCGTCTAAGATACATCATGCCTTTAAAACGCAGCATTTGGAAATGAAAAAAGCGCCAGCTGGAGGGCTGACACTTGGTTTTCTAACTCAATTTTTAATTACTTGCTGCTCACCATCTCTTGAATGCGGCTGGCGTAGGTAGGCGCGGTAGCATACACACGAGAAAGGAATTCAATGTATTTCTGACGTGTTTTGAATGAATAATCTTGCCATAGCTTGTAATCCTTAACCGAGTCCGTCCAATGCGCGTAAACGGCATAGGTGGCTTGGCGTAAATACGGACGAAGCTCTGCACGCGTTCCATAAATAATGGTGTCTTTTCCTTGGAGATACAATCCAATTGCCGACGTAGGACGTTGGCCAGGATAGCGCATTCCAAATAAGTTATTGGTTTTAACAGACATGCCGGCTGTAAGGAATGCTGATTCCAATTCGGCTTGTGCATAAACTACTTGCGGACAAAGAATTCCAAGATTTTGGATTTCTTTTAACAAGTTCTCTTTTGAAAATTCGGGTTTAGCCGGCTCGCTTGGTATTACGGAGGCAGCCATTTTCAGGTCGATTGGTCCTTGAGAAGAGCTTGCCGTATTGGCTGAACTCGTAAAGAGTGTAAAAGCTATTCCAAGCCCAAAGGCCAGTAAAAACAGAATGTAGTGACGGCTAGCCGTCCAGAACTTTCTTACTTTTACTTCATCGATTCGTCCGCTGTTTAGCATGTCCCACACCTGCTCAGGGCTCAATGTGGAAGCATTTATGTTTTTTGATAACATGGGCGTATTTTTTTGAAGTCGCCCCCAATTGTCTAAAACCATGCCAAACACCTGGCGATTATCCACCTAATGCCCTGTGGATAAAGTAAAAGAGCTGATTTTGCTAGGTTTTTGGGGTTTTTCTATTGTCTAAAAAGTATACACTATTATGGAAAGGCTTTTGACGATTTATTTTAAGCGGTGAGGAAAAAATAAAAGAAAATGCCCAATGTGGGAGTGAATAGACCGCACAGGGAATGTATCGGTGATATTCTGTATTTTCGAAAAATGCGAAATCTGGTTCTTTTCATGCTGGCAGTGTCTTCCAGCTTATTTTGTTTAGCTCAAACGAGCTATTCGTCAAAACAACATGGATTTCCCAAGCGGGGACATGTCGTGCTGAAAGACCTGCCAATATTGGGGGTTTCAATTAAAACCCAAGAATCTTTTAACGCTCCCCTAAAAAGACTGGATGCGATTAAGCCAAATGAAACGCATCATCCTAATCCAGCGCAATCTTCCAAAAAGAAAAGTCCTGATCCTTTGCTGATTGAAGGCTTTCTGGGTCAGGCACCATCAGGAACTCCTCTGGATAATAACCTGGCAGTGTCCAAAGATGGGTTGGTTTTCTCCTGTGCGAATACTACCGTGCGTGTATTGGATAGTACCGGTAAGTTTCTTTTTTCCCGCTCACTTGCTGCCTTGGCCAATGAGTTGGGCAGCCTTACCCGTACTTTCGATCCGCATACCTTTTACGATTTTGAACGCGACCGCTTCATTCTTGTTTTTTTGAATGGGTCGGATCATGCCAACACAGAGGTAATTGTAGGATTCAGCGAAACCAACGATCCACGTGAAGGCTGGAATTTTTATTCCATACCCGGAAATACTTCATCCAATGAATGGTGGAGTGATTATCCTTTTATTGGTATATCGAAAGAAGCTTTATTTATCTCCGTGCTCCTTTGGCAGGATGGAGAAAGTGGTTGGGACACCGATGCGATTGATGAAAATATCTGGCAGATAGATCTCGAAAAAGGCTTTGCGGGAGATAGTCTTCGGGTAAAACAATACAATGCCTTGAAATACGCTGGAAGGCAACTGTGGAACACGCGACCTATCAGTGGCGTGCTCGAAAGTTATGGCCCTGAGTTTTTCCTTTTGGGAAATCGTCCGAAAGACGCCTCAAACGATACCCTATTTCTTATCCGCATCAAAGGAAATTGGGATGCGCAGCCGGATGAAATAAGTATTGAAGTCGTAAAGGCCAATCAGGCTTATGGACTGCAGCCCAATGTAACCCAGCTTGGAGGAAAGAAGTTGCGCACCAATTACTGCGATATCCAAAAGGGGTACTATTTCAATGAATCCATTTATTTCTGCGCCAATTCAATAGATTTCAGCACAGGGAGGCCAGGTATATATGTCGGAAAAATTGAAGGTCTTAATGGAACTCCTGTGGCCAAAACACAGATTTTTGGAGTAGACTCCCTTGATCTTAATTACCCCTCAATTGCCTATGCTGGAGCTGGCTGGCCAGATGAATCAGCAGTAGTTATGTGCTTGCATAATTCCCAGAATAGTTATCCAGGAACTTCGGTGTTTTCCA
>JALRIQ010000150.1 GCA_023277325.1 Bacteroidia bacterium
TGGAGGTTTCCATATTCTTGAATATCTGAATGTTTTGTGTTTGTATTTGAGAATGGTTTACCGTTACCCGCGCGTTAAAATCCTGCGCTGAGGCCCACGCTGTAGCGATAACAAAAAGAAGTAGCAGTATCTTACGCATTCGTCAATTCTACAATTTTTGCAACAATATCTTTAGCGACCTCGCCTTTATTCTTCAAAGGAAACGCGTTTGCTTTATTTTTCTTGTCGATGATGGTGATTTTATTCTGATCACTTGAAAAGCCAGCTCCTTTATCATTCATGCTATTGAGCACGATAAAATCCAGGTTTTTGCTCTTCAACTTTTCTTTGGCATTCTTTAACTCGTTTTCCGTCTCCAAAGCAAAACCAACCAAAATCTGATTCTTGGGCTTATTCGCTCCCAACTCTTTTAATACGTCGGTTGTTTTGGTCAGACGCAGCAAGAAAAGCACATCTTTCTTTTTAATCTTTTGCTGGGCGATATTCTCCGGACGGTAATCTGCCACCGCTGCCGACATTACCACAATATCTTGAGAAGAGGCCAATTCCGTGCAGGTATTGAGCATATCTTCCGCCGAAACAATATTGATACGTTTTATGGATGAGTGGCTTGTATTGAGGTGTGTCGGACCAGAAACCAAGGTAACCTCTGCCCCTTGTTCAGCCAAGGCCTCTGCTATGGCAAAACCCATCTTACCAGAAGAATAATTCCCGATAAAACGAACGGGATCCAGGTTTTCATAAGTCGGACCAGCCGTTACCATTGCCTTTTTCCCCTGCAATTTCAGGGTTTGTCCGAAATGGTTTTTTACCTGCTCCAGAATTTCTTCTGGTTCAGCCATACGTCCCTGTCCTTCCAAACCACTCGCTAATGCACCATTTCCAGGTTCCAGCATTTTATTGCCATATTCCTGAAGGCGTTTCACGTTGCTTTGGGTAGCAGGATGTGTCCACATGTCGAGGTCCATTGCCGGAGCAAACCAAACCGAACAGCGTGCCGAAAGGTAGCACGCCAGGAGCAGGTTATCACTTTGCCCCGCAGCCATTTTAGAAAGTGTCGAACCTGTAGCAGGTGCAATAAGGAATAAGTCAGCCCAAAGCCCGAGATCTACATGGTTATTCCATGTTCCGTCGTTTGCTGAATAAAATTCAGCATGGACCGGATTCTTAGAAAGGGTGGCCAAGGTCAAAGGAGTAATAAAATCTTGCGCAGAGGGGGTCATTACCACCTTCACCTCCGCTCCTTCTTTGACCAAGAGCCGAATAAGAAGCGCTGATTTATAAGCGGCAATGCTGCCACTTACTCCCAGCAATATCTTCTTATTTCTCAGCATTCTCCTTAGCAGGATTTCTGAAGTAAACTTTTCCGTCGAGGAATTCTTGCGTCGCGATCAAGGTTGGCTTTGGCAATCTTTCGTAGAAAGAAGCGATTTCAATTTGCTCTCTGTTTTCGAAAACCTCTTCCAGGTTATCATTGTCGGTAGCAAACTCCGCCAATTTAGCATGAAGTTCTTCCTTCATCTGAACGCTAATCTGATTTGCACGTTTAGCGATAATCGCCAAGCTTTCGTACAAGTTTTCAGTTCCTACTTCCAATTTTGGAAGATCTCTCGGTACAGTAGTGTCCGGAATGTTCTGTGAGTTATTTACGATGTTTCCCATGAGTTGCTTAGTTAAGCGCCTTTTCGGCTTTCTTTTTATATTTCTTTACCTTTTTTGAATAGGTATTATCTTCTCCAAATTCTGCGATGAAGGCACTTGCCTCATCTATTGTATTCTGGTAGTAGGTTGCGTTTTTCTTAGTTTTTCCTGCTTTGAAATAAGAGCGAACTACCAAATACTGCAACTGGTCATTATTGCTAACCCCTTCTTTGTTGCGCTGTTCTTTAAAGGACACTGCTGCCTTGGCATATTGTCCGCGGTCGAGCTGAGCATATCCTCCCTCCAAGGCAAGGGTATTAAGGCCTTCTACAGATTTCGCATAGATGTCTTTAACCAATGGATAGTGCTTGTTATCCAAACCATACCGGCGTTGGAAATCTTCCACCATCGGTTTCACATCACGGTAACGTTGTACTTTTTTAGAATCCACACTGTTTTGTGCCAATAGGTATTGACAGCGAATCAAAGTGGCCTCGATTTCATCCTTATTTTCCAGTTCAGGATAATCCTTGATGGTATTATTAAACGCCAAAATCGCCGCCTGGTAATCCTGCATTTTCAAATAGAGTTTTGCCGATTCCAGGGACTTCTTGCGCAATCTACCGCGAAGCTCATCCATATACTTATTGCAATCAGCCACACGCGGACTTGCAGGGTATAAATTGATAAAGAGCTGCAAATTATCCATGGCCATGCGGGTCACACTCGGATCCAGGTAATGCGGATAGGATTCAAGGTAATCGCAGTACACGTGCATATACAGCGCTTCTTCTGCTTTCTCGCTGGTTGGGAATGATTCGTAGAAATTTTTAAAGTGATAGCTTGCCATAATCAGTTCTCCATTTCCATACTTGCAATACGCGTAATAGAAATAGATTTCCTGGAAACGTTCGTCGCCTTTAAAAGCAACCAAAAGCTCATCAAATAATTGTCCTGCTTTATCGTAATCCTTCTTCTTGTAGTAAGCGAGGGCTTCAGTATACTTCTTCTCGAGATCATTGCTTTTGAGCAATTTATTATAAGAGCTACATGCCCCCAATCCGAGAGTAAGTACCAAAAGAATCGAAATAAGCGAAAGTTTACTGCGCATTAGCCCGCAAAAATACATTTTAATTTCTTGAAAAACATGAAATACTAGGGCAAAGAGCACGCCCAGGGTAAAACGAAGCAATCGGCGATTTTGCTACAAGCGATTGAAAAAAAAAATCACGAATTTTATCCTTGTCATAATTGCGTCAAATTCTGGCGATAATGCATTTCTCTTAAAGAAACATGAGGTAGATTAGTTAAATTGTGTTCATAGAATGTTTACTTTGCGGCAAAGACTAAAACATGATAGATCTTTTCGATAAACTACCTACCCGTCCGGGCCCATTAGGCATGCATGCCGATGATGCGCACGGCTATTACATGTTCCCTAAACTTGAGGGAGAAATATCCAACCGCATGAAGTTCCGTGGAAAGACCAAGCTCATCTGGAGTTTGAACAACTACCTCGGACTTGCTAATCACCCAGAAGTGAGAAAAGCAGATGCTGAAGGAGCAAAAGAGTATGGTTTGGCCCTTCCAATGGGTGCGCGCATGATGTCTGGAAACAGCGACATGCACGAAAAACTTGAGTCTCAGCTTGCTGAATTCGTTGGAAAAGAAGATGCCGTACTGGTAAACTACGGGTACCAAGGGATGGTTTCTACCATCGATTGTTTGGTTGACCGTCATGATATCATTGTGTATGATGCGGAGTCGCATGCTTGTATTGTAGACGGAGTTCGTTTACATATGGGCAAACGGTTCGTTTATGCGCACAACGATATTGCCAATTTGGAAACTCAGTTGAAGCGTGCCACGAAAATGGCTGAAGAAACTGGCGGTGCTATTTTGGTAATTACCGAAGGTGTATTTGGTATGTCGGGTGCAGAAGGTAACCTGAAGGAAATCGTTGCATTGAAGAGCAAATACAATTTCCGCCTTTTTGTGGACGATGCACACGGCTTCGGAACCATGGGAGCTACCGGTGCTGGTACCCATGAAGAGCAAGGTGTTGTAGATCAAATTGACATCTACTTTGGAACCTTTGCCAAATCTATGGCGATGATTGGTGGCTTTATCGCTTCCAATAAAATGGTGACGAAACACCTGCGTTATAATATGCGTTCTCAAATTTTCGCCAAATCACTTCCAATGCCATTGGTAGTGGGTGCTTTGAAACGCCTTGAATTATTGAAATCTAATCCTGAGCTTAAAGCCAATCTTTGGAAAATCGTGAAAGCCTTGCAAGGAGGTTTGCGCGATGCCGGCTTCAATATTGGGGTTACCACTACCCCGGTAACTCCTGTAATTCTGAACGGTACTATTCCGGAGGCAACAGCTTTGACCCAGGATCTTCGTGAAAACTACGATATATTCTGCTCCATTGTGGTGTATCCGGTAATTCCTAAGGGGATTATCTTACTCCGTCTCATTCCAACTGCAGTGCATACCATTGAAGATGTGAATGAAACCATTACTGCCTTTAAGGAAGTGAAAACTAAATTGGACAATGGCGATTACAAAGTAGAGCGTATCGTGGCGATGAATTAATCATGCCATGAAAAAGCACATACAGCTTTTGCTGAGGGAACATTTTTCCTTTTCAGCGAAAGAAAAGAGAGGGATGCTGGTTTTGGCCAGCATCCTTTTTTGTTTAATGGGGTTTCGCACTGCAATCCCCTACTTCTTCCCAAGCAAGCCGATTGTTATACAAGAGGATGTTTGGGCCAATGCCGTGCTACAAATTAAAAAGGCAAAGAAGCATAATAGCCCTAATTCTAAAAAGTCATTTGGAGGCTTCTATTTCGACCCGAATACGATAACAGAGGATTCACTCACCAAATTAGGCTTAAGTCCGAAGCAGGCCGCCGCATGGATCAATTACCGCAATGCAGGAGCACAGTTTAGAAAAACAGAAGATTTACAAAAGCTATTTTTCATGGGCGAGGACATGTTTGCCCAGCTCCAACCCTGGATTAAAATAGAAAACTCTTTTGAAGCCCCGAATCAAGCACAGGAGATAGAAGGACGAAAGACCTATCCTGAAACAAAGATTCTCCTTCTCCTCAACTCATGCGATTCTGTGCAACTGGTGAGCATAAAAGGTATTGGTGCTTATACTGCATCGAAAGTATTGCGTTACAGAACCTGGCTGGGAGGATTTGTGGATACTTCACAATTCAGAGAAATCCGGGGCTTGCGAGAAGCACAAATTGAGACCTTAAAGCAAACAACACGTATTGACCCAAGCACCATACAACGGATAGCCATCAATACCGCCACTCAGGAAGAACTTGAATCCCACCCCTACATTCGGTATAAAGCGAAGGTTATTGTTCGCTACAGAGATCAGCATGGACCCTTTCAGAAGGCAGAGGATTTAATTAAAACGGGAGTATTTGATGAAGGACTAGCAAATAAGCTGGCTGTTTATCTGCAGTTTTAGTTTTTATGCCTCTAACCCCTTTTATCCTCCGAAGCTTTCAGCGAAGGAGGAAACCCTGAACCCTGAACCCTTGCTTCTCAACCCCAATTCCTGAATCCTACTCCCCACCGAGCTATCAAACAAAAAAACCCTGCTACGCGAACGTAACAGGGTTTTGTATAAGGTAATAAAGACTTAGTCCTTTTTCTCTTCTTCGTGGGCAGTATCTTCCGCTTTTGCTTCAGGAGTTTCCTCAATTACATCAGCTTCAGCAACTACTTCAGGAGCTTTTACTTCTTCAACCACTTCTGCTTCTGCAACAGGAGCATCAGCATTAGGTTTAGCAGCACCAGAACCACGACGGCTTCTACGTGTTTTCGTAGCACCGGCTTTTTTCTCGCCTTTCGCAGCCAACATCAATTCATTGTAGTCTACCAATTCGATGATTGCCATTTCAGCGTTATCTCCGTAGCGGTTAACCAATTTCAAGATGCGGGTATAACCACCTGGGCGGTTTGCAACTTTCTCAGCTACTTCCCCAAAAAGGAGAGTTACAGCTTCTTTGTTAGCCAAATAGCTAAATACAGTACGACGGTTGTGAGTCGTATTGTCTTTTGCTTTAGTGATCAAAGGCTCAACATACTTTCTCAACTCCTTTGCTTTTGCAAGAGTAGTTGTGATTCTTTTGTGTAGAATCAAAGAAGAAGCCATATTAGAAAGCATCGCTTTTCTGTGTGAAGCGGTTCTTCCGAGGTGATTAAATTTCTTTCCGTGTCTCATTTCAATGTATTCCTAATAGTCCTTCTTATTCTTCGTCCAAATTGTATTTAGCGACATCCAATCCGAAGGTCAATCCTTTTTCACGAACAAGTTCTTCCAATTCAGTCAACGATTTTTTACCGAAGTTTCTAAATTTCAAAAGATCTGCGATATCGTAGCTTACTAGTTCACCGAGGGTTTTGATCTCAGCAGCTTTCAAGCAGTTGTATGCACGTACTGAAAGATCGAGGTCGGCCAATGAAGTTTTGAGCAATTTGCGCATGTGCAACATATTCTCATCTACTTCAGCTGGAGCAGACTTCACTTGGTTATCCAAGGTGATCTTCTCATCTGAGAACAACATAAAGTGTTGGATCAAAATACGGGCAGCTTCTTTCAAAGCATCTTCTGGATGAATAGATCCATCAGTAGCCACTTCAAGAAGAAGTTTCTCGTAATCGGTTTTTTGCTCAACACGGTAGTTCTCTACGTGATATTTTACGTTTTTGATTGGCGTGTAGATGGAGTCGATTGGAATAACACCAATCACTGAATCTTTCACTTTATTCTCTTCCGCAGGAACGTATCCTCTACCCTTATTGATTGTCAATTCAATTTCGAAATTGACAAATGGCTCCATGTTACAGATAACCAAATCAGGGTTTAGAACTTCAAAAGCAGCAGTAAATCGAGAGATATCACCAGCAGTGAATTGTTCTCTTCCTTTGATGGAAACGAAGATTTTTTCGTTATCCGCCACTTCACCAACTTTTTTGAAACGCACCTGCTTGAGGTTAAGCACGAGCTCAACCACATCTTCCACTACACCTTTAATGGTAGAAAACTCATGTTCCACACCAGGAATTTTGATAGAGGTGATGGCATATCCTTCAAGTGAAGAAAGTAAAATTCTTCTAAGGGCATTACCAATGGTTACCCCATAACCTTTTTCCAGGGGACGGAATTCAAACTGACCAAAGAAGTCAGTTTCTTTATGCATGATTACCTTATCGGGTTTCTGAAAAGAAAGTATTGCCATGGATTTTTCGGATTAAGGAGTGGATTATTTAGAGTAGAGTTCGACGATGAGTTGCTCCTTGATAGTTTCAGGGATTTGCTCACGCTCAGGATATCCTACAAAAGTTCCTTTTAGTTCATTTGAATTCCAATCTAGCCAATTGAAACGCTTCACACCTTTAGAAAGTGAATCAGCGATAACTTCCAATGACTTCGATTTCTCACGAATTTCTACCACATCTCCTGGACGAAGTTCGTATGAAGGAATATTCACTACCTCACCGTTAACAGTGATGTGTCTGTGTCCAACCAACTGACGAGCTGCATCACGTGTAGGAGCAATTCCTAGACGGAATACAGTATTATCCAAACGTGCTTCAAGCAAACGAAGTAAGTTTTCACCCGTAACTCCACTTTTACGTGCAGCTTTTTTGAAGGTGTTACGGAATTGTTTTTCCAACAAACCGTATGTGTACTTCGCCTTTTGTTTTTCCATCAACTGAATGGCGTATTCAGATTGTTTTTTTCTCTTACGCGTTTGTCCGTGTTGTCCCGGAGCATAGTTCTTTTTATCAAGAGCTTTATCAGGTCCAAAGATTGGTTCTTTGAATCTACGCGCGATTTTTGACTTGGGGCCAGTATATCTTGCCATTTCTTCTTATTCTGAATGCCTTAAATTCTTCTTCTTTTAGACGGTCTACAACCATTATGTGGTAGTGGAGTGATGTCTTTGATCGACATTACTTCCAAACCGATGGTTTGTAGATTACGGATCGCAGACTCACGTCCTGAACCCGGTCCTTTAACAAATACGTCCACTTTTCTCAATCCTAGATCGTAAGCAACTTTGCCACAATCGTGAGCTGCAGTTTGTGCTGCATATGGAGTGTTTTTCTTGGATCCTCTGAATCCCATTTTACCAGCAGATGACCAGGAGATTACCTGACCCGTTTGATTGGTAACGGAGATGATGATATTGTTGAAAGTAGCTTGGATATGTACTTGTCCAAGAGCTTCAACATTCACTACTCTTTTTTTGCTTGATTTCTTTGCTGTAGCCATTATCAATTCAGATTATTTCGTAGCTTTCTTCTTACCTGCTACAGTTTTTCTCTTTCCTTTACGAGTACGCGCGTTTGTGCTTGTACGTTGACCTCTTACCGGAAGACCTCTTCTGTGTCTTAGTCCACGGTAACATCCAATATCTAAAAGACGTTTGATGTTAAGTTGCGTTTCTGAACGAAGCTCACCTTCTACACGGATATTTTCCGTGATGAAGTTACGGATGGCAGTTTGCTCATCGTCATTCCATTCTTGAACCTTTCTGTCGTGGTCGATACCACATGCAGTCAAAATGCGAGCCGCATTCGAAGGACCTACACCATATATATAGGTGAGCCCAATTACTCCGCGTTTATTTTTCGGTAAATCAATACCAGCACTCCTTGCCA
>JALRIQ010000151.1 GCA_023277325.1 Bacteroidia bacterium
CAGGCGCCTGTGGTCCTTGTACCAACAAAACATGGACCTGATCCAAGTGGGTGCCTACGAAGCCGGCAGCAACCCCACCCTGGACGAAGCCATCCGCTTGCGCGAAGCCATGGAGCAGTACTTGCGCCAAGACATGCACGAAGGCAAAGAAAAGCATAAAAGCACCTCGAATGAATCCATTTCCTTGATAAACCAGTGTCTCTTGCAGGTTTTCCGATCTCTTTGAAAATAGACGCATCCAGCGCTGGTGCCAATCGGGGGAAAAGAAAATGAGGGTTCCAGCCATCATCACTAATGGGAAAACCCCAATTTGAAATAGAATTCCTGTGAGGCTATGAAAAAGAATTACGGATAAATAAGCCCAAGGTCGGGTTCTTCGGTTCAATAAGAAAAAGGCAATCGTGCTATCGTAAAGCATACCCGCCCAGCTAAATAGCCAGGGACTGTATTTCCAAGAAAAAAGGTTTCCTAATACGGGTATATCGTAGGAAGCCGGCAACCAAATTTTTAAAGGCAAAGCATGGATAAGCCAATCCTCATTCAACTTGGCCAATCCGGCATAGGTATACACAATGGCCATCATCGCCATCAATGATCCAGGCATCCAGGCGGGTACTTTATTAAAGTCCTGAATTTTCCGCCATGTTATGTCCAGAGAAAAGGCCCTGTTTGCTGGTAGAAATATCAGCAGCAAACAAACCAGGCTCACATAATAATAATGGTTGAGGTAATAAGTGAGGTCAATTAGTTCCGTATAGGTGAAACATAAAAATTGCACCACGGCAGCAATCCGGTAAAACAACCCAAACATTACTGCAATTGAAGAAAGCAGCAATAAGCCATGAATGAGGTACATCATTTCCCCAGAAACAAGAGGGAGCCAGGAAAAGCCAAAATAGGAGAAATGAAATGCGGGTTCGATATAATGATCCTCAATCCAGTTTAATGCAATAAAACGCAGGGTGCTTAGGATCATAGCGGCGCCAAATAAAACACGAAAACCGGCCAAGGGAATAATCGAGACCGGTTCATTCATGCGTTTATTCAGACTAATCCCCATCCCCACTGCTGTACGTTATGGCAATGCCTAAAAGCGACGACATATCTCCTTTTATAAAGCGGGTCATCTTTTGGAGTTCAGTAAATAGTGTTTGTGCCTTTTGTGGATCATTGAGAACCAGCTCACTTAATTTGGTATCATCGGCAATCGCATCAAGCACATTGTGTATGGAGATCCATTGAGCGACAATTTCTGCATGAAGGGCTTCCCCTCCAGTCAGGGTGAGCAGATAATCATCGAAACCAATTCCGGATTGTGCATTTCGTGCTATTCCATACCAGATGGATTCTAAGGCCTCCACTTGCCACTTGATAGAACGAATGGAAGCATGGGCAAACGGACTCTCCACCAAATGTGGTGCAGCGCCTGTTTGTCCTACCTGCAAACCAGCGGGCAAGGCTACCTTGTAATTCTTGAGCAATTCGTAACTCTGCAGCCAATGGTTATACAATTCGGAGGTCGCGCTGCCAGCCGACTTCCCAGCATCAACCTTATAGCTTGCTGAATATACCAGCCAGTCATTTTTCAGCTTTTGTGACCAAGCAGTTAGATCAGCAGTAAGGCTATTCAAATAACTCTTTCTATTCGCCGCGTCATTCGACTGAAAGCGAGAGAGCGCTTGGGGTTCGAAAAGCAAATATTCCAAAGCTCCTAATCCGCGCGTATCTCTCCTGAAATCCTTCATCGTGAAGTCTGCCAAGGCAATACGACTTTCAAGCAGTGCCGTGTCTATTGGCCAGGTGCCCAGATTTTCATTATGATCTCCTAGAAGAGGGTCTTCACTCGGACCAAAATTGTACATGCGCACAAACTGAAACTGACGAAGCACTTTTAGCCATTCATCTTGGCAAGCGATTAACTCACTTTGCTGCGTGTTATTTGTGAAGGCATAAAGTTTTTGCTGAAAGGACTCGCTCGCAAAAGCGAAACTATCGAATGAAGGAAGAAGTAAATTTTGCGCAGATTGTTCCAGCAGAAGACTTCGGTTAAAGGTCTCTCCTTTTCCATTCTCCCCATTTTCCTTGCATGCAAATAAAGACAGTGCAAGAACAATGAATCCGCTTATATAAACTCCCCTCAACTGCATCTTATCTTCCTTGTACGCTTACCCAGTTCGATTTAAAATCGTTCATTTCCTGATCCGTGAAGTTATAAATGGCTTTCATCTTCATTTGCGCTTCCATAATTTGTGGCAAATAGCTAATAGGATCATTGGTGAAGTGGTAGAGTGGGTTAACTTGGCTTCCCTCAAATTCGAGCAAGGCCAATATTTCCTCGACCTGAGTTGTGGTAATTTGAATATGACTGCTCTGAAGATTTTTAAATCCATAAATGAATGAAATTGCTTCACTCAAATCATGCAATGCTCCCGCTTTATCCTCGTCTGTAGGTTTTGTTTTAGAAAGCTTCTCAATGGTCGCATACATGTAGTTGATGCTTGTAGCCATGATGCTTTTTTCAATATTTTGAATCAAGCTTGTGAACGCCTGGTTCTTTTCTTCCCGGTATTCGCTACCCGCTGCACAGGCGGCCTGCAACATGAGGAAATCGTATTTGATTTTTGAATAAAATCCGGTTCCGTCGTTTTTATCCCTTCGCGCAGCATAGTTCGCAATAGAACGATCTGGGTTTGTGGCATTCGCCGCATTTGGTGTATTTGGAAAATCAGGATGTGCACCATACAAGGCAAGCATCTTATCGATGTCCTTTAGATCAATACCATCTTTCGCCAATTCTACTATTTGATGCAAATACAAGCTTCCATAAGCTCCTTTATCCACAGCTTGAAGAATTTCAAATGCACCTTTATCCAATAAACGTCCGCCAAATATACCACCGATAGTAGCGGTATCGCCATGATCAGGATGGTAGGTTTTACCGCTATTGCGCATCAAGTCTGGAAAATAAACTGTTTCTACTTCATTCACATACCAACCGCTTTTTGCTTTTACACTGTTTGCTCCCCCTTTGTTCCATGCCGCCAACAAGTCTGACATTTTAACCTGAACAAGCGTATCCTGACCCGTTTTCATCAAAGAAACCAGATCATTAAAATTTTGAGTGAGTAAATTTTCCTCTACCGTATTGGCTTCAAAATTCGAGGCACCATAGGAGTTTGGAATCACAAGAGTTGATTTCCCAATTGGATCATCTTCTTTGCAAGAGGTCAAACCCAAAAATAAACCACTAATAATCAGCGTTCTAACAAAAAAACCTTTCATCTACCTTGTTTTAATTTAGACTAATTCTAAATAGTGCCGCAATAATAGAATTCCTTCGAATGAATACCAAATGAAAAAAAGGTTAAGTACGAGAGATACTATATTTGCGCCTTCATGTACCAACAGCACCTTTCCGCTCCCTTCTTCGCTACCATAAGCCGAATTGCTGGGGAATTAAATATAGAAACCTATGTAATTGGTGGCTTTGTGCGCGACGCTATGATTAAGCGCCCCAGTAAAGACATCGATATCCTGGTGCTTGGAAGCGGAATTGACATGGCCCACGCCGTTGCCGAAGCTTTACATGGTAAACCTCAGGTGAACTTTTACAGCAATTTTGGAACGGCAAACCTGCGCACAGACGACGGCTGGGAAATTGAATTCGTGGGTGCTCGCAAAGAATCCTATCAAAGGGATTCGCGCAAACCTATTATTGAAGATGGCACTCTGTCAGACGACCAAAACCGACGCGACTTTACCATCAATGCCATGGCCCTTTGTCTTAACCCGGAACGTTTTGGCGAATTGGTTGATCCGTTTCAAGGTATGGATGACTTGGAAAAAGGTATTATTCGCACCCCACTCGATCCTGACATCACCTTTAGCGACGACCCCTT
>JALRIQ010000152.1 GCA_023277325.1 Bacteroidia bacterium
GGAACGCTTAGGCCTCAATAATGGGGGAGATGATATTGCCATTTGGAGCAGTTTTGCAGCCTATGCTTCTGATACAGCTGGAATGTCTGGAATCACTTTCACCAATGCAGTTTCGCATGTTGCCTACGACGATGACGGAACGATTTGGCCTTTGGATGATGGTTCAGGTTCAATTCGTTTAATCGATGTCAATTCAGATGAAACGCAAGCTTCAAACTGGGCTTTGTCTGTGGTTACTGATGGTGTTTCGAAGATGTCGACTACGGGTGGTGGCAATTCAGGAAACGATGTGGGAAGTCCTGGTATTCAGGTATCCAATACATTCACCTTGCAGCTTTTGCATTATGCCGATGTGGATGGAAATGAAGACGTGGCACTCGATGCAGTCGACGAGTTTTCCGGCCTTGTTAATGGATTAAAAAATGACCCGAAGTATGGAGCGAATACGCTTTTTGTTACCTCTGGAGATATCATCATTCCTGGCCCTCGTTTTTATGCAGCAGAAGATAATAAGGTAAGAGGCTTGACTGGAAGCAACGAACCAGGACATATTGATGTGTTTTTCGCCAATAAAATGGGCGTTCATGCCAGCGCTGTTGGAAATCATGAGTTAGATGCTGGTCCTGCTGAATTGCACGATGCGGCCTTTAGCTCTGAATCGAATAATGGCGTTTTATTCCCAGGATCTGAGTTTCCTTGGCTGGCTACCAATATCGATTTTAGTCAGGATTTTGATTTTCAAGGTTCAATAGGAACGGACGGCGACAATGTCACAAACCTCAAATCGAAGGTGGCCAAGTATGCTATAAAAGTAATTAATGGCGATACCATCGGATTGATTGGCGCTTCAGTTCCAAGCTTGCCGAGCATTACCTCAACCGGTGATTTAAAACTTATTCCAGGAACCGATTGGACCGTTCAAAGTTTAGCCGTTGAAATCCAAAAATCTGTTGATGCGCTCAAGAATATGGGCGTGAATAAGATTGTACTCATTTCCCATATGCAACAAATCTCGGTAGAGAAAAGTCTGGCCAATTTGCTAGATGGAGTTGATATCATCGTTGCAGGTGGATCTAATACCCGAATGGGAGATAATAATGACGCACTTTACTCGAGCTCAAAAATTACGGATGCGAGCTTCGATGAAACCTATCCTTTTCTTACCAATAGTGTATCAGGTGATCCTGTTGCTGTTGTGAATGTGGATGGAGATTATAAATACCTCGGCCGTTTGGTCGTTGAATTCGACGAGGAGGGTAAAATGATTACCAGCTCACTCGACCCAATGATCAGTGGTGTATATGCTTCAATTGCGGCAAATGTTTCAGCAGTAAATGGAACAGCGGATTTAAAAGTTGTTGAAGTAAGAGATAGCGTATTGGCGGTTATCAATGCCCAATACCAAAATGTGATTGGCTACTCCAGTGTTTACCTCGATGGAAGAAGAAGTCAGGTACGCGCCCAGGAAACCAATTTGGGTAACCTTACTGCAGATGCCAACCTATGGTATGCGAATGAATTGAACCCAACGGGTGATGCCCCTGTTTTGGTATCCATCAAAAATGGTGGCGGAATCAGAACCGAAATTGGAACGTCGAAACTACCTCCAGGCTCCAATGATCCAGATGATACTGAATTTTTCGCGCCAGAAAATAATGCGGTGACTGAAGGACACCTCAGAGCGACGCTTCGTTTCAATAATGGACTAGTACGTTTGACATTAACGGTAGAAGAATTGAAGGATGCAATGGAGCATGCCGTTTCGGCTGTTGGTCCAGGTTCAACACCAGGAAGCTTCCCGCAAATTGCTGGAATGAGCATCGTATATAACCCAACAGGAAAACCTAGTAAGGTGAGTGTATTGACAGCCAGCAATGGAGATGACTCCTTGGTTGTAACTGAAAAAGGATTCCGAATCGTTAGCATGGTGGTGAATCAGGCCAACGGAAGCAAAATGACCTTGGTGGATAATGGCAAATTGGTGGTGAGCCCAACAATGAATATCAACGTGGTTACCCTGAACTTCCTTGCCAATGGAGGAGATGCTTATCCATTTACCATCGCCAATTTTAGCAATAGAAGGATCAATTATTATAGCGGTACCGGTTTCGGCGAATCGACCGATTATCCTGATGGCGAATTGGCGAATGATCCGGGAATGAGCTCTGATATCAGCAGCACAGGAGGGGAGCAAGATGCCATGGCCGAGTACATGATGGCTAATTATCCGCAAAATGCACCTTATGATGTATCGGAAGAAGGTATTTTTGACGATGCACGAATTTCAAGAACCTTGCGTGTTCTCGACGAAGATGCTGCTCCATTTATTGATGTATTGCAAGTAAAAGAACTAGGAAATTACCAGGTGCCAGGAAATGTATTTGATGCATCGGCAGCGGAAATTCCGGCTTACGATAAGGTAAGACAGCAAATTTTCTTTACCGATGCGAATAGCGATAAAGTGCATGTTTTGGACATCAATAACCCAGCAGCACCAAGCTTGAGATCATCTATTTCTTTGGGTGGCTCTCCAAACAGTGTGGCAGTTTATGGCGATATCGTTGCCGTTGCCGTAGAAGCTAGTCCGAAGCAAAACCCAGGAAAGGTGGAATTCTATTCCGCAGTCGACTTCTCTAAATTAGGCGAAGTAACAGTTGGTGCCTTGCCTGATATGGTAACCTTCAACGAAGACGGAACAAAAGTGCTTACTGCGAATGAAGGTGAACCAAGCGGCGATTACCTCAACGACCCAGAAGGATCTGTAAGCATCATCACCTTGAACAAATCCAACTTGTCAAATAGTACTGTGGCTACCGCAGGATTTACAGCCTTCAATACCAATATCCCAGCTGGTATCCGTGTATTTGGAAGATCGGCCATGGGCGAAGGAGATAAGGCAGATGGATTCGCCACGACTTTGGCTATGGATATCGAGCCAGAATACATCACCATCAAAGGAAATAAAGCCTATGTGACCTGCCAGGAGAACAACGCTTTGGCTATCGTGAATATCGATAACGCAACGGTTGAAAGCCTGCTTCCTTTGGGAACAGTGGATCATTCGAAGCCTGGCAATGGAATGGATGTGAGCAACCGCGATGATTCTATCTATATCTCTCAATGGCCTGTTAAAGGAATGTACCTTCCAGATGCGATTGCTTCATTCGAAGTGAATGGTACGACCTACCTCATTACCGCCAATGAAGGGGATGCACGCGAGTATTTGTATGATGACAATGGCAACGAAGAGTTAGCCTTTATCGATGAAACTCGTGTGAAAGACCTTCAGCTTGATCCAGAAGTATTCCCATTTGCTGATTTGCTTCAACAGAACGAGCAACTTGGCCGATTGAAAGCATCTTTGGTTGATGGAGATATTGATGGTGACGGCGATTACGATGAAATCTATACCTATGGAACACGCTCAGTAACTATTTGGAATGCAGCGACTGGAACCGTTGTTTGGGACAGCAAAAATGATTTTGAACAAATCACAAAACAGCGCTCACCAGAATTCTTCAATGCTTCAAATGATGAAAACGGATTCGACGACAGAAGCGATGATAAAGGTCCTGAGCCAGAAGGTGTAACTGTGGGTATGGTGAATGGAAAAATGTATGCCTTCGTTGGATTAGAGCGCATCAGTGGAATTGTAATGTACGATATCAGCAACCCAAATAGCCCAAGCTTTGCGAACTATATCTCTACCCGCGATTTTAACGGAGCCCCTGAACTAGGAACTTCCGGTGACCTTGCACCAGAAGGAATGGTATTTATTCCTGCAAGTGAAAGTCCGAACGAAACGGCACTTCTGGTTGTAACCTACGAGGTAAGCGGCTCTGTGGTGGTTTTTGAATTGGGATTCAAAGAACCAAAAACAGCCTTACAAAACCCTGAGGAAGCCATCGGATTAAGCGTTTATCCAAATCCAAGTAAAGGGGATGTTTCGTTTAGCCTGAACAATTCAGAGAATGCGGAAGTGGTAATTTACAATAATGTTGGTGTTGAGGTTTTGACACAATCCTTTACATCTTCAATTACCATTTCAAAACAAGCCCTAAGCACTCCAGGAGTTTATTTCTATGAAGTAAGAAATCAAGGAGTGACGACAACGGGTAAATTGGTCATTGTCCAATAAGAAGATAATTTTTCACTCTCTATCTGTTAATCAAAAGGCCCGGCATTAGTCGGGCTTTTTTGTTTATCTGTTTATCCGAAAATTTCTCAAATATTTTTTACTTCCGTCACAATATGGCGTAGTTGAAGCGAATCTTTGAATCATGAATAATATTTGGATGTACTGGGGAGCGAAAGAAGCTTGGACTTCCCGCAAATCAATCGAGAACAACTGCCTTTATTTTCCTTTCGAAGATTTAAATGTGGATTTAACCAATAAAGGAAATGAAACACTCATGCGCCAAGCCATTGCTGAAGGCTCAGGCTCTGGATTATATTCGGAATACATGGTTCAAAGCATCGACCTGCTCGCTAATGGTATTCAAAAAGGCGACTGGATTATCATTCCAGGTAGATTCGATAGCCTTTATCATATGGGAGAGGTGCGTGGCGATTACCAATTCGAATACGATGAAGATTATGGATTGCATCATACGCGTAAAGTCGATTGGTTTGTGAAAAATGTACCGGCTAGTTCTTTACCGTTATTAATGGCTGAAACCCTCACCCTCAGTAAAAATGAGCCTGTTTTATTGAATGAGCGGGAATCCTATTCTTTTCGAACTACCTACGGAATGGCAGTTGGGTTTTGAAAATTAGCCGCGCTTTTATAATCTATCAAGTTTAATATCCAACTAGGCAATTACCTGCAATAGGTATCGGGCGCTTATATTCGTGTTATGGCATCGATTGTTGCAAAAATTCGTCGTTTTCAAATCCTCATACAAACTTTGGAGAAGGGTGCTTATTCAAAAAAGGAATTGATGGATAAAATGGAAGCTCAGGGTTTCGAAGTTTCAAACAGAACCTTTGAAAGAGATTTGGAAGAGTTAAGGCGTGATTTTCGGGTCGAACTTAATTATGATGCAAAGCAAAATGGCTACGTTCTGGAGCAGGATAGCCGTGATGCCAATCGATTAAAACAGGTTTTGGAATTGAGTCAGGAGGTGCAGGCTTTGCAAGCGAGCTTTTTCGCCGACGCAAATCAACGTGATCGAATTCAATTTGAGCCTTTTGCAAGTAAAGGGACTGAAAATCTGGAAGTACTCACCAAGGCAATAAATGAAGAGAAGGTGATTCTGTTTCGCCACTTTAATTACCATACAGAGATCTATACCGATTACGAAGTATTCCCATTGATGCTCAAGGAATACGATGGTCGATGGTATGTATATGCCTATGTAGAGAGTAAAAAAGATTGCCGCACTTTCGGTCTGGACCGGATTGAACAGGTTCAGGTATTGAACCAGGGATTTAACCGTAATCTATATACCGACAACTTCTCTAAATTCAGTCAAGTTATTGGAGTCAATTACAGCGACCAGGAACATCCATCCAAAGTTATTTTACGCTGTACTGCCTTGCAAGCCTGGTATATGGATAGTTCCCCATGGCATCCAAGTTTGAAAAAAATCAAACAAGACGACGATAATGTCTGGTACGAATTGGAAGTGATTCCCAATTATGAACTCAAGCAAAAAATCCTCTCCATGGGCGACCAAATCGAAGTGGTTGAACCCAATTGGTTTCGCCAGGATGTATTTGCTATGCTGAGGTCAATGACGGCCCATTATTTGAATTAAATCGATATCAACCTTGAGCATGATGGGAAAACAACTACTAATCATTTTTGGAATTCTGACCGTTTTTGCGTGCAACTCCACACGTGGAGTTTATATGAGTGATGATGCTAAAGCGGTTAGTTTACAGCATAAGAAAATCGCTATCCTACCTCCCAAAACATTGATAAGTAGCAGGGAATACCTTTCGCCTTATCAACTTTCTAATGAGCAGTTTGCACTATCACAGCGTGTATCTCAATCCCTTCACTCCCACTTATTGCGTCGTAAATCAAAAGGCTATCTGAATGCAGAAATTTTAGACGAGGCAACAACCACAGCAATCCTTCAGCAGTATCAATACCCACAAAACCCAATGACTCCTGAGCAACTTGCCGACGTACTTCAGGTAGATGCCATAATCAGCACGGAGCTACTTGTTAACAGACCGCTAACACATTTTCAAGTGGCGGTTATGGATAGTGTTGGACGCCGTAGAGCAATATTAGAAGAAGGAAATATTACCATGAATCTCTACGACAAAAGCACCAACAAAAGCATCTGGTCATTCACCACATCCTACCAAAGCGGAATTAATGGCGCTCCGAGTCAGCAGATTTCGGCCTTGCTTTATAAGGGCTGCAAAAGAATGCCCTATGGCAATAAATGATAAAAAGTCATTTAAAGCATGATTAAGCTTCTCTCAAATTTCTTCGATTACGAGCAAATTAATTACCTGTACACGAAGTATACTTTACATTTCTCCAGGTAATTCTGCACGAGAACAGATTCAAAACCCATTTTTAAAAACTCCGCTTCAATTTCCTTTTCTGCCATACGTTTATCTCCTTCGGGCAGATGAACGATAAAGTAGCCGGTATAATCATTTCCTTCTTTTTCCGGGGTGGCCGAAAGGAACAAACTCCCTGCAAGAAATTGATTATTGATGGCGATATGTTCTCCCTGAGCGGGCAAGCTTTGGCCTTCAAACTGAAGCAATAATTCAGCTTTGTTAACAAAGATTCCATTGAAATCGCGCAAAATCGGCACTGCTGGCGGTGGATTATCAAAGCTGCCTATATAATTGCGGTATTTTTCATCGACCAGGGTGGGAAAATCATAATAACCCAAACCCACTTTATTGGGTTCAGCTTTTACCATTTCAAAACTTTTGAAGTTGATGAGCATTCCTGTGTTACCCACTTCAGAGCGCTGCATGCACATGGATTTAATGGTCATGTTAATACCATAATCAGAAGTATAGGCGAAAAGGCTGGTATTCACTAAAATATTGCCCGGCTCCACCTGACCTAAACTGTTTGTTAGTGCTTTGCGCTCAACGGGGTCCCAAGGATGAAGAATATTCGGATTAACAAACACCCGGATAATTGGGGAGTTGAAATTAAGCCGTACTTGTGGTGGAATTAGTTTATTGATTTGTTCCACCGTTACATCCTGGTGGTAAAATTGAAAAACCATATTCAATCGGATGGTTTCCATTCGGGTAACGGGATGTTTCCCAGGTTTTTCCAAAATGAAATCATCCAATATAAATACGGCAACGTCTCCTTTTTTCTTTTCAATTTGAGGCAGAAGTGCCGCAACAATTTGTTCTGGCTCTTTTATCTCCTGGTCTAATTTAAAACTGTATTCCTTTTTAAAGCGTTCCAAGAGCTCAGTGAAATCATTCGCCGGATGATCAAACAGATAATTGTAGAGCAGCTGATCGTCATTGACCTGAGCCATATTCAGAAACAAATCCAAATAACTTGCTGCCGCACTATCAAAATTTTCATGGTCAAATGACCGATCGTAACGTTTTAACGGCTCACTGTAGGAGAAGGTCATTGGCGTAAGTTGATACCTTCCCGCATTTGTGCATGGGGAAAGAGCAAAATTAAAACTGCTGTCTGGAGCCATAAAAACCAAAGGGCGGAAGCTGACCAGTTTCATTGAATAAAAAAGATCATTGTAGCCGGAGCTGCTTTGAAAATCTTTGAAGAAAATGGATTTATAGGCATCGGCTCCTCCTTTTAAAACCCAGGGACTGTACTTTTCAAAGTCTTTGTATTCAATGAGCCCCGATAATCCGGGTACATAATTGAGCTTGGGATTGGGTGCTTCCTCACATTCGCATCTTTGCTCATTAATTTTCGGCCATTTTTCTTCATGATTTTCCGGTTCACGATTCGGACTATCATCCATAAAGGCCAGGTCGCTCAGTGCAAAGCGCGCAGTATAAAAAGTATATCCGCGCCCTTTAAAACTTTTATTAAAGAAGTTGAACGTGCTATTGGTCCAGCCGTAGGC
>JALRIQ010000153.1 GCA_023277325.1 Bacteroidia bacterium
TAACGATGCCTAAATCGACCATAGAGATGGTAGGGATTTCAGGATCCATCACCTCCTCCAAAGCTTTCCATATGTCGTTCGTGCTTACCATTCTGCTCCCGGATCAACGCGGAATACTTCCGTCATTTCATCCAATAAAGATTGTAAATTTTCTGTATGCTTTCCGCTACGTCCGCCATAAACCGGTTTCCAGGTACTTTCGTCTGGAATTTTTAGCTCGGCAGCTTCCAAAACAGGAGTGATTGCAGCAAGCCATTGTGCTTTTAATGCCTCTTCGCCTTGCCAAATACCTTCTTTGATTAAGGTTTCTTCGTAAGGGGAAGCTTCAAATATTCCCAATGCAAGGTTCCAGCAGAAGTCGAGACTGGCTTGCATGCGTTTTTTACTTTCTTCGGTTCCTTTTCCAAGTTGCATCACAAAGGTGTCGCCATGGAATTTATGGTATTTCAGTTCTCCTTTGAATTTGCGGGCCAACTTCGCCAGAGGCTCATAGCTGGATTCCATCAACATTTCATAACGCAAGAGTTCTGCATTATCAAATAGGAAATGACGCACCAAAGAAAAATCGTATTCGCCAATTGGGTATTCAACTAATTCGCAATTGTGGAATTGGTGATCGTTACGGGTAAAGGCAACCGTATCGGGGTCAGCCTCCCCAAGGTTATTCAATAATTGATACAAGGCCAATGCCTGACCGAGTTTATCCTGAGCCATAGAGGAGAAGGAAATATCTTCTTCCAGCATTGGACCGATGCCTGTCCACTCCGAATTACGATGACCCAAGATCAATAGGTCATCCGCCATTTTATAAAGCAGCTCTTTTACTGCAAGCGTGTTTTGTTCGTTCATGTTCATAATCAAGATCCTTGTTTGGCTTTGTATTCGTTAATTTTATCCATCACCTTATACGGTGTTGCTTCGCGGTATTGTTTTTCAGGGGTAGTGCTGAAAATATCGGAGTCATCATAATCAGAGGCAAAAATGTCTGCCGTGCGCGCAACCCAAATATTGACGCTTACACCACGTCGACCATATTGTTCCTTTCCGAACAAAAGAGCCATCTCCGGATTTGGCGCGTGAACCGTTCCTACGTGGGTATGGTGAGTACCTCTTTTCTTTTGATGGAAAACCTCGTAGGTTTCAAAATGCTCCAAGGGTTGAAGCTCCTGTTCCATGCTGGCATCGGCATCGAGTTCAGCGCGGGAAATACGTGGGTCTAAGGATTTTATGATCATAATAACGATTAAACTAACGCAAGTTAGTTAAAATGTTGGGGAAAGCAAAGTTGACCCTTCAAGGACGGTAGTTGGGGTTTTTCACGAAGCTAGAGTCAGAAAGGCTTTGGAGGAAAATGATTAAATCTGATTTCTCTTCCGGACTCAGCGTAAAACCTTGGATTAAGGGGTTTTTATTGGGGTTATTGGCTCCTCCACTGGCGTAAAAATCGATGACCTCATTCAATGTTCTTATCGATCCATCATGCATATAGGGAGGTGTTAATGCCACATTGCGCAAGGAGGGTATTTTGAAGGAGCCGCTATCTTCACTCAACTTGCTGAATCGAAACCTGCCTGGATCTTTGTAGGTCATATAAAGTCCATTGTTTTCAGGCTGGAAATTGGTGAAAAAGGGTTCGCTATGGCATTTTGCGCAGTTCAGCCTATCGGAAAGAAACAATTGATAGCCCTTTTCTTCGGCACTACTTCGAATTCTTTGCCCTCTTCGTGCCTGATCATAGGCTGAGTTAGCGCTGATTAAAGTGCGCTCAAATGCTGCGATTGAACGGGTAATGGAATAGGGTCCAGGTTCCTGTCCATAAGCCAGCCGACTCAATGAATCGTAAAAAGGAATCTTGGATAGGGTAACGCCGATATCGACAATATTATGCGCGAATTCATTATGCTCCTGTATGGGCACCAGGATTTGCATTTCTAAAGTTGGTAGGGAAGCCTCTCTCAGGTAATGTGGCTGATAGGCCAAGTTAAAAAGGGAAGGCACATTCCGGGTGCCTGGTCTTTGGAAAACCCCAGGTGTTGTGGCTGCGTTGTCTGCAAAAGCCAAAGATGGTACATGGCAACTTGCACAGCTTATGCTCGAATCAATACTTAAAATGGGATCATAAAATAGCGCCTTACCTAATTCGATTCTTGCTGCATTTGGCTGGTTTTCTCCGGGAATAATAGGAGATGGAAAATCGTCAGGGTAAACAGAATACCACGGACGATCATCCACCTTCTGCGGATTGTCTTTTTTACAGGCCGTCCAGAGTAGGGCACCAAGTAGCACCAATTTGAGGCCTGCATATTTCATCAGTTCGGGTCGCTATAACGTGGGTCGTTGATTAACGCGTAGTCGGTGAGGGTTTTCAAGAAAGTAATGAGGTCTGACTTTTCCTGCGCATCAAGCATTAGTCCAGTTCCACGCGTGCTTTGTAAAGCTGGATCCAAGCTCGGAGAACCTTTTATTCCATGATCATAGTGGTCGATAACTTCCTCAAGGCTAGCAAATCGTCCATCATGCATATAGGGTGGGGTGAGCTCGATATTTCTTAAGCTGGTTACTTTAAATGCCGCTCTATCGTTTACATTTCCGGTTACATTTTCTCTGCCCAAATCTGTGAAATCGATGGAGCTATCCAAGCCATTATTGGCATAGCGTCCAGTTGAGAAGTTTGCCCCACCATGGCAGTGAGCGCAATCGGCGCCAGACTCTTCTGGGAAGAAGCTATTGTATTCCGCAAAATAGAGCTTTCTACCACGTTCTTCTGCGGGAGTAAGCGTTTGTTTGCCTGCAAGATAGTCGTCGTACTTACTGCGATAGGAAACAATGCTGTTCATAAATTGCTCGAGGGCCAGAGCGATGCGTTTTGGATTGATCTCGCTGCTACCAAAGGCCTTATTAAACTGCTCGGTATAGGTGGCCATAGCAGAAAGTTTGCTCACCACATTATCCAATGTTTCATCCATCTCCAGAGGATCTTGGATAGGCATGATAGACTGGTCACGAAGCAGGTGAGCACGCCCATCCCAAAAGAACTCGTTTTTGTTCCATAGCATATTAAAAACAGCCATGGCCTGGCGCTTTCCTTCCAAACCACGAATACCTATCGAAAGCCTTGCGGTGTCGGTAAAGGCATTTGCTTGTCGGTGACAGCTTGCGCAGCTTTGGGTACCATCGCCAGATAACGCTGTTTCATAAAACAACATTCTTCCTAGCTTAACCCCTTCTACTGTTAGTGGGTTGTCTGCCGGCTGTTCTGGTTCCGGCAAGGCGCCGTATTCCAGCGTATAACTTGGATTATTAAATGAAGTTTGTGTATCGGGTTCGTCTTTGCTGCAGCCCCAAAGGATTACGATTCCGCTGAGGACTGCAGTTAAGCCAGTTTTAGTTAAACGCATTGTATTTTTAATGAGTTACTACCCATTTGATAAGGGTATAGTTTTGCTCTGTGCCTAAGGCTTGAATAAAATAGATACCAGGAGTGTTTACTTCTAATGGGGTATTTGCTGCAGGAGTCGTTACCCGAAGCACTTCTTGTCCTTGTTGATTGTAAACTACAATTGCCTGCACAGCAGCAGAATTTTCCAATTGCAAGGTCGAAACATTGGCACTTGGATTCGGATATAAACGGGCCGCTAAAGCAACTGGAGCATTTACAAAAAGGGCTGAGGCATTTCCTTCTGAGGAGGTAAATACTTTCGTTTGGAAATTGGTCATGAGGTCGGCACCTTCAAAATTTTCTGCGTGTACGATCAATCCATCTTTGGTAACGATTCCCGCTAATGTTTCCTGGTAGTCTGCGTTCAATTCGATGGTTAGATCACTTCCAGAAGTGCTTCCTGCAGTAGCAATCTTTATTTGCTTGTAGTTGACATCTCCCAAAGAGTGAATTTCCATATTTTGATTGCGCATTGGACCTGCGCTTCCTTCAAGTGCAACAAAACGGTAACCTGCTTCCCAACCCCAATGCATGGATGGAGATTTTGGAGCAAGTGGGTGACTTGGTGCATAGGCACTTGGGTCTTTATGGTTAACCGTTGGTTCTATACCCACAGCAAAACGAATTTCTTCTAAAGAGGTGATTGCAAAGTTCCCGAGTAAGACATTGGTGCTGCTTCCGGCATTCACCAATAACCACGTATCATTTACTTTGGTGATTTGGCCTCCGTCATGCACTAAGGCGATTTGACTGATATAATATTCAAGTCTTCTGAATTTAACTTCTTCACCATCGGCAGTTTCTGTATCCGTATTAAATGCAAAGGGATCAGCACCTAAAAGGTGATTGATTTTGAGGTAAACATCTGATTGCGCTTGTATGCTCAAAACAGTAAGAAGCATAATGCTGGCGAGTACTAGTTTTTTCATAGCATTGATTTGATCACCCGAAGATAACAAATCTTTCTGATAATCGTTTGAAAGCCTCGACTAGATTAGGCCCCTCGCTTTGAGCACTAAATAACGATTGATGGTATTCAGGGTGAGGTCTTCCGGACTAGTTAAGAATGAGATAATTCCGTTTTTTCGAAGCTCAGCCACAATCTGTTCCTTTTTAAAACGCATTTTTTCAGCCACGGTCATTCTATACTCATCATGCAGGTTTTTCGCTTTTTTATGGATGAGGGCAAGGGTTTCTGTATTCTCGAAGAAAACGACCAACAACAAATGGTTCTTCGCCATGGCCTTGAAATAGGGAAGGCGACGCTTCATGGAAGGAACCGTATCAAAATTGGTGAAGAGAATAAGTAGAGAACGCTGAGGCACGAACTTTTTTAGCTGAAGAAACAGGCGCTCATAGTCAGACTCTAAAAACTGAGTTTCTCGGCGGTAAAGCAATATCGTATTTTTGGATGGCGATATTAGCCAAAACCAGAGATGCTTTTAGGGCATGATTCAAAAGGGTCATCTCTTCAAAGGGTTGGTCTTTTGCTTTTGGAACTGAAGAAGAGCAGAAATGAAATTTCCGTATTGCGATTGGCTCAGGAAGCGCGTAAAAACTTATGCGAGCACCTGACTATCGAAACAGAAGCAAATGATATGGAATCTCTTAATCGTTTGATGGATGATTATAATTTCATCCAGTCACGAGCTTAGCGCATGCAATCCAAATACGCCTTGATGGTGTTTTCTAAGCCCATATAAAGGGCATCACAAATCAGGGCATGACCGATGCTCACTTCCAATAGGTTTGGAATATTCTCATGGAAATAACGCAGGTTTTCAAGGCTTAGATCATGGCCTGCATTGATGCCAAGTCCGAGTTCACTGGCACGAATCGCCGCATCCTTATAATCGATCAAAGCCTTTTTCGGATTTGTTGGGTATTGATGGGCATAAGCTTCGGTATAGAGTTCAATACGATCTGCATTTACTGCTTTGGCTCCTTCAATCATTGGGAGAATTGGGTCGACAAAAAGGGATACCCGAATATTGGCTTTTTTAAACTCAGCAACGATATCTTTCAGGTAATGGGCATGACGTTCCGTATCCCAGCCTTGATTGCTGGTTAGGGCAGAGCTGGCATCTGGAACTAGGGTAACCTGATCTGGAACCACTTCCATCACCAAATCCATGAAGCGTTTCTCCATCGGATTCCCTTCGATATTAAATTCCGTAGTAACGACCTTTTTCAGCTCACGCACATCGTTATAGCGGATATGACGCTCATCAGGACGCGGGTGCACCGTGATGCCCTGAGCACCAAACTTCTCTGCGTCAAGGGCTGCTTTGATGATGTCTGGGTTATTGCCACCACGCGCATTTCGCAGGGTCGCAAACTTGTTGATGTTTACGGAAAGCCTCGTTTGACCCATGCTTATTTTGCTTTTGCAGCGTAAAGGTTGGCACTTTGCTCACGCACTTCAGCACTTTCCAGGAAATCGTCATAGCTCATAAGTTTGTCGATCATGCCGTTTGGTCCGATTTCAATCACACGGTTAGCTACCGTATTGGTAAACTCGTGGTCATGGGAAGTGAAAATTACCGTTCCTTTATAGTCAATCAGTCCGTTGTTGAAG
>JALRIQ010000154.1 GCA_023277325.1 Bacteroidia bacterium
GTACTCACTATCACAACCCCATTATCGTTCAGTTCCCCTCCAACGGGTATCACTCCGAGTATATTACAATACTGTCGGCTGTTAACTATAACACCTTTCTGAAGGGTGTTAACTATCAATAAGTATGGGAGTAAATCTTAAAACGATATAAAATCACAAAATTTCTCAAAATATTTTTTGAGAGATGTTCAAACAGTAAGAGATAGATTGAAGGTGGTTAGGAATAACCCAAAAAATGGAGAAAGGAGAAAGTTGAAGTGAGTTTACCATTAATGGGAATCATCATCTACTAATCCAATTGATACAATTTTCGGATTCTCAATTTTATCTAATCTTTTTAGTCGTTTTTCCATCTTAAATTCTAATCCCCATACTTGTTGAGGAGTAAATTTATCGGTTCTTTGAGGTTTGAAGTTGGATTCATTCATCATATCACTAATCTGATAATAGTAATATCCCTCATCTCTTTTTTTCTTGATGAAGTTGTATTTTTCTATTTGTGATGAGGTGAGAGGTAACACCCAAAGTTTTGGGGATATTACTTCTATTTCGACTAATAGATAAGGGGTTAAATACCCCCTATCAAACTTATTCGACGGTAACCGACTTCGCAAGGTTTCTTGGTTGATCCACATTGCACCCGCGCATTACAGCTATATGGTAGGAAAGCAGTTGCAATGGAATTGTTGCCAAAAGCGGAAGAAGCACTTCATCGCAGTCAGGGATTTCAATGACATAATCTGCCATTTTCTTCATCATGGTATCCCCTTCAGTTGCGATAGCAATAACTTTTCCTTTTCTCGCTTTCACTTCTTGGATATTGCTGATTACCTTCTCGTAGCTGCTGTGGTTTGTAGCAATTACTACCACCGGCATTTCTTCGTCGATCAAGGCAATAGGACCGTGTTTCATTTCAGCAGCAGGATATCCCTCAGCATGGATATAAGAAATTTCCTTCAACTTCAAGGCACCTTCGAGGGCTACTGGGAAGCCGTATCCGCGACCGAGATACAAGAAGTTACGCGCATCCTTAAACTCTTCAGCGATAAACTTGATGAGGTCGTTTGACTCTAATGTTTTTTCAATTTTTGAAGGAATCGTTTCCAATTCATTCAACAAGGTTCTTACTCTTTCCTTGGTTAAGGTTCCTTTGCGTTGACCAACTGCGATAGCAATCAGAATCAAGGCGGTTACCTGAGCGGTAAAGGCTTTTGTAGAGGCCACTCCAATCTCAGGGCCAGCATGGGTGTATGCACCAGCATCTGAAGCACGAGGGATTGATGCGCCAACCACATTACAAATTCCGAAAATCGTCGCTCCACGGCTTTTCGCCAACTCAATAGCGGCCAAGGTATCTGCTGTTTCTCCGGATTGTGAAATGGCAATAACCATGTCCTCCTCTCCAACTACTGGATTTCTGTAGCGGAATTCAGATGCGTATTCTACTTCAACAGGAATTCGTGCAAGGTCTTCGAAAAGGTACTCTCCAACCAAGGCAGCATGCCAAGAAGTACCACAGCCCACGATAAGAATACGTTTCAAGTTCATCCACTTGTTTTCGTATTGCTTGATACCCGCCATTTCAACGAGTTCTTCTTTCAGGCTGATTCTTCCACGAATACTATCGTATACCGAACGAGGCTGTTCAAAGATTTCTTTGATCATAAAGTGATCATAGCCCCCTTTTTCGATGCTCTCCAAATGGATTTCAAGTTCTTGGATATACGGCGTTTTGATATCGTTATCGATGGTCTTGATGACCAATTCTCCCTTGTCGATTACAGCTACTTCGCCATCATTCAGGTAAATCACATTTCGCGTATACTCAACAAGTGGAGCTGCGTCGGAGGCGATATAATGCTCTCCATCACCGATACCAATAACCATTGGGCTTCCTTTTCTGGCGCCGATGAGAAGGTCTGGCATTGTTTTATTAAGCACTACAACAGCATAGGCGCCAATCACCTGACCAAGCGCCATGCGAACTGCCTCTTCAAAGGGAAGCCCTTCATTGTGGATATAAATATCTTCAATCAGATGCACGAGCACTTCGGTATCTGTATCACTCTTAAACTCATGGCCGCGCTGCTGCAGCTCGACTTTTAAGGAGTTATAATTCTCGATAATCCCGTTATGGATGATCGCGATTTCTCCGTTTTGAGAAAGGTGGGGATGTGCGTTTCTATCGTTTGGCTCTCCGTGAGTTGCCCAACGTGTATGGCCAATTCCAACGTTAGCTGGTTTCTTTCCTTGCTGCGCAACATATTCTTCGAGAACGCTGACTTTACCTGCCTTTTTAAATACCTGAAGCTCATCGCCTAATAGGGCTACACCAGCACTGTCATACCCTCTATATTCCAAACGGGTAAGACCTTTTATTAAAACAGGAAAGGCCTGTTTAGGCCCTATATATCCTACAATTCCACACATAAATTGAGCAAATTATTTTGACAAGGTAAAATTAGCGGAATTCTTCTCGAAATCAAATGACCGTGATTTCACGTCAAAAAGACTTCTGCACGACTTGAGCAGCTCATCGAATTCTCTGAAATTGAGCGATTGTTGTCCATCAGAAAGCGCTTCTTCCGGATGCTCATGAACTTCAATCATCAGGCCGTTAGCGCCCGCTGCAATTGAGGCCATGCTCATTGGGTTGACTAAGCTCCGCACTCCGGTACCTTGGCTTGGGTCAGAGATAACCGGAAGGTGCGACAACTCTTTCACTAAAGAAAGTGAAGCAAGGTCCAAGGTATTTCTGGTTTCGGTTTCGAAGCTTCTAACGCCTCTTTCGCACAGAATTACCTTTTCATTTCCACCTAAGAGCACATATTCTGCAGCTTGAAGCCACTCATCAATGCGTGCAGAGAAGCCCCTTTTGAGCATGATTGGTTTATCTATTTTTCCGAGTTCACGCAGCAACGTGTAGTTGAACATATTTCTGGTGCCAATCTGAATGACATCAGCGTAGTCATAAACCTCCTCCAGGTAACTCAAATCCATCAACTCGGTAACTACCCGCAACTGATGTTCTTCGGCGACCTTTTTGAGAAGTTTTAAGCCTTCGAGCTTCATTCCCTGAAATGCATAGGGACTTGTTCTGGGCTTGTATGCTCCACCGCGCATGAAGCGGATTCCTCGCGACTGCAAATATTCGCCAATGGAATACATT
>JALRIQ010000155.1 GCA_023277325.1 Bacteroidia bacterium
TATTGAATACCTCATTTTGAATGGCATTCTCAAGCAGGTACAGGTCATTTCGTGTTTTGACGGTTTCAAGTCGGGCTTGCTGAACCTTGGAATTACGTTGGAAGCCGCTGAAAATTGGTACACGCAAAGAAAGTCCCCAGGTGGTTCCACCATAGAACTTGTTTCCAAGGTCGCCGAAGTTATTTTCCGTAGCGAAGGAGTTTTGGGTATGTGAACCAAAAGCACTCAAAGAGGGAAGATATCCCATTTGGTAGCGGCGAACGTTTAAGTCGTTCAATACCTGCGTCTGGGTCAATACTTTGTAGTCGGGACGATTGGTATAAACCAATGTAGAGGCTGTATCTGTTGTTGCAGCAGCAATCATCAAATCGCGTAAAGTTCCAGTCAGGGAGAGTGGTGTATTTACATCCATTCCCATTTGGAATTTCAAAATACGGTAAGCCAGGTTGCGCTGGTTTTCAATATTTTGACGCTGAATTTTGAGGTTATTGAGCTGCAAAGCCAAACGCGAAACATCAATCTTTTCTGCAAACCCATTTTCAAATAAGGCCTTGGTATCGTCATGCGCTTTTTGCAGGGTGACAATATTCGAGTCGATGGTTAGGATGGATTGATCAGCGATTAAAGCCATGTAATAGGCCTGGCTCACATTTACCCGGGTATCTGTTTCTGTATTCGCACGAATACGTGAAGCAAGTTCAACATACTGACTGGCAGCCTTTAAGCCAAGGAAATACGTTCCGTCAACAAGGAGCCAATTTGCATTTATCCGAGCGGTCGCTGTGTGGGAGATTCCCATTTGGAATTCCAATGGAGGACCTGCTGGATTGATGAAGTTAGGAACAACCGTAACCCCAATTTGAGGTTGACCGGTATAATCAACCTGAGCACTTACTTGTGGCAATCCGATAGAAGCAGTTTCAAGCACCTGCTTTTTGGCAATTTCCACATCGATGTCTGCATTTTTTAGCGAAGGATTATTCTTCAACGCATAATCAACAGCTTGCTGTAGCGACATGGTTTGTGCTTCGTTTTGAGCGAGAGCACTCATGCTTATTCCTAAAAGTAGGGCAAGTAAAATATGTTTCAGTTTAGTCATGACTGATTTGTTTTTCATTTAAGTAGTGTATGCCTTTGGGAGTCGATATTCCGTGGATATGATAAAGGATGATTTCGCTTTGTAGTTCCTTGAAGGTATAAATCGCTTTAGGAAAGCGATCTTCATCCATGATAAGTTCAATGAGGTTGGTATAGATGCGGGAAACAATCTCTGGATTTAAGTCATCACGGTATAACCCGAGCTTGATTCCTTCATCAATATTTTTCTTGATCTGTCCCTGGGTAAAGTTGGATCGGTGGTCTTCAATACGCTTCCATGCTTCAGGAAAGTATTTGCTGAGTTCAAAAAAGAGGTTTGGATTGATTTGGCGCGTCATATTATGAAAAAACATACTCACACCGAGCAATTGGTCAATAGGATTTTTGTGTTCTGAAAAGATGCCACAGCAGGTATTTTCTACATTATCCAGGTGATATTCGATGGCAGCCATGACCAAACCCTGGCGATCGCCATAATGCTGGTATAAGGTCTTTTTCGAAACCCCCGCTTCGCGTGCCACATCGTCCATGGTGACACTACGAACACCAAAACGCATGAAAAGCGCTATGGTCTTTTCAAGCAGGTGATTCGGCGTTTTATTCACGGTTGTCATTTCGGCTACAAAGGTATATCATGGAAACTATTTTTATTCTAAAAGTTTCCATAGTTTTCGGTAAACGGATTCTCTAAGTGGGTAAACCGACCGAAAAACAAGGGCGAAATAGCATGAAATAAATGCATCATAGTGCAAAGAATTTACCGAATCGCACAAATAGTTTACTGAAGCGTAGTTGAGTTAAGCCGAGATGAATTCCAGAATCCTATATTTGGGAATTGGAAAAGCAGCCCTTTCTACTTCGTTTGCATGCCCTTACTGTTCTGGTAAGTATTTTGTTAATGGCAGGCAAATTTCTAGCCTGGCACCTTACTGGCTCCAATGCCATTTTAACAGATGCGCTGGAAAGCATTGTCAATGTTTTAGCCGGTGGTTTTGCCTTGTATAGCCTTTGGCTGTCGTTTAAACCCAGAGACCATGACCATCCCTACGGACATGGCAAGATTGAATTTGTTTCGGCTTCAATCGAAGGAGCATTAATTGGTGTTGCAGGATTAAGCATTTCTGTAAAATCCATCTATAACCTTTTCGTACCGCAGTCCCTTCAACTCGTGGATCAAGGAATCTGGCTGATAGCATGGGCGGGCCTGGTCAATCTCTTGATGGGTTTGATGTTACGCCGGGTAGGAAAAAAGCGGAACTCCCTTACGCTGAAGGCAAACGGACAACACCTGATGTCGGATGCCTGGTCGAGTGCCGGACTTGTATTGGGATTGATTGTAGTTTACCTCACCGATGCAGTATGGGTCGATAACCTCTTGGGTATTGGCTTCGGCGCCTATATTATTTGGGTAGCAGCCAGCATTCTTCGCCGCTCCATTGCAGGCATTATGGACGAAGCTGATTTTGACTTGTTGACCGAATTGGTAGAACATCTGGATGAAAAACGTAAGGCGGATTGGATAGATATCCATAATCTTCGTGTGATTCAATACGGCTCTATGTTGCATATTGATTGCCATGTTACCCTGCCATGGTATTACAGCTTACAAGAAGCCCACGATGTGATTTCGGAAATTGATCATATCATCTATGAAAAATACCAAAAGGTGGAACTCTTCATCCATATGGATCCCTGCATTACCGACTCATGCCGAATTTGCACCATAGAAGAATGTAAGGTGAGAAAATTACCCTTTGAAAAAAGGGAATCCTGGGAGCTGAAGAGCCTTTTGGAGAACAGCAAACACGGCACCATAAAAAGCGATAACTAGCTAGCGGATTCTGGTTTTCTGGTTTCCCTTTTAAACAAGAGATAATGGTAAATCAGGGTGACGGAAAAGGCAATAGAACTGGCTATCGGTGCGGCATCCATCTGCAAGGCATCCATCAATAAAAAGAAGGAAACAAGGATAACTACCAAGTTCAAAAGTGAACCACCAAAGTTTACCCGATTCATGCCCAAACCAGCAAAATAATGGGCATAGATATTTCCAAGGCTCATGCTCAGAATAGCTGGAGCAAGCAAAACAAGGTAATGGTGAATTCCCTCGAATTCAGGTCCGAATAACCAAACGAAAAAAGCATCGGGAAGGATTACCAAAAACACAACCACCAAGAAATAAAGAATTAGGTATATTCAAGTTCTCTAAACAAGGCATTATCTTAACTATAAACAAGCGTTCTATAAACATTAGTGATAATATACTAACAAACAAAGATGAGACCTTAGACTTCTT
>JALRIQ010000156.1 GCA_023277325.1 Bacteroidia bacterium
ATTTTCAAGGAGAAACTCAGCTAACGGTAATTAACGTGCCAATTCAGGTGGTAAGCCTTGGGCCCACGAACATTTCGCCGAAAGTATTGAAGGTAGAAGACTTCATGCAAAATATCAACGGAACACAAACGCCTCAATTTGTAACGGGTGAGCCGTATGAAGGGGTATATGTGGAATTGCAAAATGTAACCTGCTATAACCCAACACCAGGCGCTGGTCCGCGTTACCAATGGTCAGTTCAGGATGCTAACGGCAACCGACTGCCGATTCGCGACGTATCTGGCTATTTCCGTAACGATAACCAGGATGATGATCCGAATACACCGGTAAACTTCGCTCCTCCGGCAAATGGTGCGGTGATTCCTTATATCCGAGGGATAATTACCGAATCGGGAAATAGTGGATTTAAATCGTACTATATCGCCCCACTATTGCCTTCTGATGTAGCCACTCCGGTAGAGCCTCCGACGATTACCAATGTTTACCGCACTCCATCGCTTGCAACTTCCACAGATATGGTGAAAGTGCGCGCTGAAATAACCGATAAAGGAACCGTATCCAGCGCTATATTGCATTATGCTGTTGGATACAGTAATCCGAATTTTACTGCAGTTAGCATGACGAATATTGGTGGCGACTGGTACGAAGGAAGCATTCCTGCTCAGGCTGATGGAAGCTTTGTGAAGTATTATATTTCTGCAATGGATAACGATAATTTTTCGGCCTATTTCCCGGATTCAGCCTCGATGAACAGTGGATATAAGGTGATCGATAATTTGAATTCCATTAGATATATCCAAGAGACGCCATTCCCGAATGGTGCTTCGACTTTCGCTTATGATACCTTGACCAATATCAATATCAAAGCCCTTGTTGTTTCTGGGGTTCAGAGTCATGACCTTGGCGTCATTTCTATCCAGAGTGATGCGGGAGCCTGGGGAAGTGTATTCGTTCGTTTCACTTCAGGCGACGGTATAGTCGATTGGCGCAGAGGGGATTCTGTATGGATTAAAAAAGCCATTGTTACTGAGCGTATTCCTCAAGGAAGTAATCCTTTTGGTCGTTACAGCAATACCGGGGTGACCTTTATTGAAGAGATTGGCGCAGACGGTTGGGAATACTTAAGCCGTTGCAATGGAGACGCGACTCCGTTTATGTTGCCTTTTGATTCTTTGGTTTCTCCTTCCTTCAATAAAGAACCTTATGAAAACCTGTTGATGCGTTTGGAAGATGTATATGTGGTGCAAAAGAATGCCGACTCGATCATCGGATCTAACTTCGGCGAATTTGGTGTTCACCCTGATGTGAATGCGCCAATTGGTTTCCGCGCTGATGACTACTCAAGCGATTTATTTGTTAACCGCGTGAGCGATTCGTTGAATCAAAACGGACTCGATTTTTTGCCGGTATTCCAAGGCGTTTTGGTAAATACATTCGGAAACTGGAAGTTCTTGCCACGCAATAGAACGGATATGAGCAAGGCGGGCAATGTGATTCCTCCTTATCTCTCCCTGATTGGTTCGGATACTTTATTTATCCTTAGAGGCGAGAATATCAATGATCCGGGTGCCAATGTGTGCGACGATGAATTGGGAGCGAACCTCACTGTTATGATTGATTCATCCGCTGTCGACATCAATACTGCTGGCACTTATGAGGTTTTCTATAATGCTGAGGACCCATCAGGAAACGAAGCGACCGAATTGAACCGCTATGTGGTAGTGACCATTGGAAGTTCGATTGAAGATGCCAATAAAGTACGTTGGGCAGTTTATCCAAACCCTGCGGATAATCAATTGGCGATGCGCATCGAATTGGACAATGCCGATACCTATACCTTGCGTTTGCTCGACTTGAGTGGTCGTGAAGTATATGAAAGAACCATGAATTTGGAAGCTGGAATCAGCAACTTATCCATACCCATTTCCAGTCTGAAAGGTGGAATGTATATCTGTCAGATTAGCAGCTCTACAACTAGCTTATCGGAAAAAGTGACCATAATTCACTAGGGATACAACTAAAACATGTCAAAAGCTGTCTAAATCATTAGGCAGCTTTTTTTGTTTACAGTTTAGTACAGGATTTGCACTAATCCACAACAGTTCACCTGTCGACACGTTGTTTGGAGGAGAGCAGTCGAGTATATTTGTTTAGGGCAGAGAAGAAAGAGCATAGAGCTCACAATGACAAGAGACAGAGATTTATAATTGAATAATCCAGAAAGGAAAGATTACATGGAAGCGAAATTTTCACCCAGGGTCAAAGAAGTGATCCAATACAGCAAGGAAGAGGCGATTCGATTGGGTCATGACTATATCGGCACCGAACACCTCTTGCTCGGAATTATCCGGGAAGGTGAGGGCAAGGCCCTGATTGCGCTTAAGCAGTTGGATGTCGACATCCTTCGCTTGAAGAAATCGGTAGAAGATGCCATAAAAGGAACGGCCGGCATTTCTGGCAACCTGATCAATATCCCATTAACCAAGCAAGCAGAAAAGGCATTAAAAATCACGTACCTCGAAGCCAAAATTTTTAAGGCAGATATTATTGGAACAGAGCATCTTTTGCTTTCCATATTGCGC
>JALRIQ010000157.1 GCA_023277325.1 Bacteroidia bacterium
AATCTTGCAGTTTTTTCCGATGCGTGCACCTTCGAAGATGGTCACATTTGAACCAATCCAGGTACCTTCACCAATTTCAACATTTTTATGGATGGTAACAAAAGGCTCGATTACCACATTATCGGCAATCTTCGCTTGGGGGTCTACATAGGCCAGGGGTTGTATCATCGTTCCAGGTTCTCTTTAAGTCTTAAATTAGTTAGCTGTTGCTGGGCTTTGTTCTTCTTTTGGCGCTCTGTCGCGAATTACCTGCGCCATGAGCTCAGCTTCAATCACCACTTTCTCACCCACGAATCCCGTTCCTTTCATCACACAAACACCACGGCGGATTGGTGCGGTTAAGTCCATGCGGATGATGAGCGTATCACCCGGAACCACCTTATCCTTAAATTTCACGTTATCGATTTTCATGAAATAGGTGCTGTAGTTTTCCGGATCAGGCACATCGCTCAAAACCAATACACCGCCTGATTGCGCCATGGCTTCAACCATGAGTACACCAGGCATGATTGGATTTCCCGGAAAATGTCCTGGGAAGAAATATTGGTCGGCAGTGATGTTTTTGATGGCCACAACATGGGTGCTGCTCAACTCAATAACCTTATCTACCAGCAAGAATGGGAATTTATGCGGAAGCAAGTTTCCGATACCAACGTGATCGAGGACAGGTTTTTTATTCGGGTCGTAGGTAGGCACATTCGCCTTGCTGCGTTTCTTTTTGATAAGCGCTTTGATCTTCTTCGCAAAGGCCACATTCGCAGCATGTCCTGGGCGCGCAGCCATTACCTGGGCTTTAATTGGCATACCTACCAAGGCAAGGTCGCCAATAAGGTCAAGCAATTTATGACGTGCTGGTTCATTCTGGAAACGCAGGTCGACATTATTCAAGATACCTTCTTTTCTTACTTCTACAGAAGGTTTATTGAAGAGTTCAGCAAGATGGTCGAGTTCATTTTTTTCTACATGACGGTCAACAATAACAATCGCATTGCTGAGGTCGCCACCTTTGATGAGGTTTGCTTTAAGCAAGGCTTCCAATTCATGCAAGAAGCAGAAAGTACGGCTTGCGGCTACTTCATCCTTAAAATCTTTTAGACTTGTGATAGAAGCATGTTGACTACCAAGTACCGGTGAGTTATAATCAACCATTACGGTTAATCGGTAGTCATCCAATGGCATGGCGATCATCTCAACACCGCGGTCGTTTTCCTGGTAGGTGATATTCTGTGGCACCACAAAATATTCACGTTCGCTATCAAGCTCCACAGTGCCCATCTTCACGATTTCTTTGACGAATATCTCTGCGCTACCATCCATAATTGGAATTTCTGGTCCGCTGAGTTGAATCAAGGCATTATCGACTTCTAGTCCTGCCAGTGCAGCAAGAATATGTTCTACGGTATAGACGCGTGCTCCGTTTTTTTCAAGGGTGGTTCCACGCGAGGTATCTACTACCAAGTCGCAGTCTGCATCAATGATCGGTTGGCCTTCAAGGTCCATACGTTGGAACTTATAGCCATGATTATCTTCTGCAGGCAATACCGCCATGAGGGTATCTGCTCCGGTATGGAGGCCTACTCCTCTAAATTCAATCTTCCCTTTTAACGTTGTCTGTTTCACGGTTATCCTTTGTTATTTAAGGCTTCGCGAAGGGCTTCTATTTCCTTCTGAAGATCATGTACTTTTTTATCCAGTTCAGGCAAATTTCTAAATACTGCCTGAGATTTAAAATGTTGCTTGAATTCCGTTACCGGTGAACCCATCCAAGCTTTTTTAGGCTCTTTAATTGAACCAATAATTCCACTTTGTGCGCCAATTTGGGTATAGTCGGCTATGTTAATATGGCCAGCAATTCCAACTTGTCCGCCAACAACAATATTTTTTCCTAATCGGGTGCTTCCTGCAATCGCGGTGCCTCCGGCGATAACGGTATTCTCACCCACTTCCACATTGTGGGCGATTTGAATAAGGTTATCTAACTTGACTCCTTTTCGGATAATGGTACTTCCCATCGTTGCGCGATCGAGGCAGGTATTGGCGCCGATCTCCACATTATCTTCAATAATCACATTACCCGTTTGCGGAATCTTAGCATAGGTTCCATCCGGTTGTGGGGCAAAACCAAATCCGTCAGATCCGATTACAGCACCTGAATGGATGATACAGTCTGCTCCAACTTTACAATGCAGGTAGATGCTAACATTGGCATAGATCACGGTATTGTCGCCAATCTCTACATTATCTCCAATAACCACGTTCGGATAGATTTTTACATTCTTTCCAATCTTGCAATTCTTTCCGATATAGACAAAGGCGCCTAAATACAGACCTTCACCAACAGTACTATTTTCTCCAATAAAAGAAGGTTCTTCTATCCCTTCCTTATTGTTGATTTGTGCAATGTATTCGGAGAGAATCTGGGTAAATGCCACATAGGGGTCATCGACACGTATTAAGGTGGCATTGATTGCCTTACTCGGCTTAAAATCGCGGCTTACCAGCACAATTCCAGATTCGGTAGAATAGATATGCTCCTCGTATTTTGGGTTGGCAAGGAAGGATAGCGCACGGCTATGGCCTTCTTCTATTTTCGCCACCGAGTCAACTACCGAATCGGCGTTTCCTTCGAGGCTTCCCTGGAGCATTTCACATAAAGCGGCGGCGGTAATCTGCATGGTCGAAATATTGGTGCAAGTTAGCTATTTGTAATAACATAGGAAGTGCTTGAGTACACTGCCTCTGAGGGCTTTTAAATTGTAATTATCCGAGGCTTCAGCGATATCCACCACTTCGCCATTTTTCATCAATAAAGAGATTCCTTGTGTATTGATGTCATAGGCCTTGTTTTCCAACTTACCGGAATACACAAAATAGGAAGCCTCCTTTTCGGAGATTTTTAATTTCTTCATGATGCGCTCCCGTTGTGTTTGGATCTCCTCTTTTGAAAAGCTCGTTTTCTGCACAAGAATTTTAGGCAGATGGCGGTTGATGAGATTCCTGCAAAGGGTGCGTAAAACGGTATCTTCATGACTCATCCATACTTTGATCGAGCTCACCACATCGTTATCATCCAATAAGGCAAATTGGTCGAGCAGTTTTCTGTTATGGATAAAGTCTTCCTTTTCTGGATGCTCAAAAAGGAAATAATGGAAGGCTGGAGTGGCGAATAATTGCTCGCCACGACTGGCCAACTCCTTGGCGCGTTGGAGAATTTTTAGCAAGAGTTCCTCAGCGGCTACCACGGTTTTATGGAGATATACCTGCCAGTACATCAACCTTCTGGCGATGATAAATTTTTCTATCGAATAGATGCCTTTTTCTTCAACAACCAACTCATCATTCACCACATAAAGCATTTTTATGATGCGGTCTGAACTTACCACGCCTTCAGAAACACCGGAGTAAAAGCTGTCTCTGCGCAGGTAATCCAGGCGATCCATATCCAATTGTGAACTGACCAATTGGTGGAGGAAATGTTTTTTGTATTGATTGGTGAAGATGGAAATCGCCAAGTCGAGGCGCCCCTTAAAATCGGCATTCATCTGGCGCATCATGGCCAGGGAAATATCCTCATGATGAACACCACTAACAATAGTCTTCTCCAGGGTATGAGAAAATGGCCCATGACCGATATCATGCAAAAGGATAGCAATGCAAGCTCCTTCTGCCTCTTCTTCCGTAATTTCTACATCTTTGATGCGCAAGTTTTTGATGGCCTCATTCATCAGGAATAGGGCCCCAAGTGCATGGTGAAAACGGGTATGATTCGCCCCAGGAAACACCAAATGACTCATGCCCAATTGCCGTATCCTGCGCAGACGCTGGAAATAGGGGTGTTCAATCAGGTCGAATAGGATATCGTATGGCAGCGTAAGAAAGCCATACAAGGGGTCGTTGATGTTTTTGCGTTTGTTCAAGTAGATTGCAAAACTAAGGGTAAATTTATTTATTGCTTTACTATTTAGATGGAAAAGAAAAGTGACCAGTCAATTAGCAATTCATAGCATAATCACGGAAATTGAGTAGTTGGATTTTTTTAAGATGACTTAACTTTGGATATAAATAATTCACCCATGAATCGTCATTTATTCCTCTCTTTATGTTTTCTTTTCTTTGTTGCTAGCCTTTCAGCGACTCCGATTAGCCAAGAAACTGCTCAAAAAGCTGCACTTGGCTTTTTGTATCAAAAGCTTGGACTTAACTTGAGCTTGAGTGTAGAACCAAATCAAGTAAACTCAGTCTCACCTGAATATTATGTCTTTTCAATAAATAGCCCAATAGAGGGGTTTGCAATAATTGCTGGCGATGATGCCTCTAAGCCAATTTTAGCCTATTCATTCGAAGGACCGTATTCAAGTAGTAATATGTCCCCTTCCTATCAAAAGTGGATGGAATGGTATAGAAAACAAATCCAAGAAATAAGAAGTTATAATTTGAAGGCAGATTCCAGCATTTCTGCAGAATGGAAATTGTACTTGGACCCGGCGCCTAGTCAGCCTATTCCGCAAATTCAAGCCGTGAATCCGCTGCTGCAAGTTAAGTGGAACCAAGCGCCGTATTATAACGCTTTATGTCCTTATGATAATGCGGAAGGAGAGCGCACGGTATCGGGTTGTGTAGCAACGGCGATGGCGCAAATAATGAAGTTCTGGAATTACCCAGCACAAGGAACTGGCAGCCACTCCTACGTACATAATTCTTATGGTACAATATCAGCAAATTTTGCATCGAGCACATATAACTGGTCAGGAATGCCGAATAAATTAACGAGCAATAATCAGCAAGTTGCTCAACTAATGTACGATTGCGGGGTAAGTGTAGATATGGATTAT
>JALRIQ010000158.1 GCA_023277325.1 Bacteroidia bacterium
CAGTACTGACAGTGATGCAGATCGCGCAGGAACACATTAGTCTTAGAGAACCTAGGCGTCTTCTTACGCTTCATCATGTCCTTGAGCATGATCACAGCAGGTACACGAGTTTCCCAACTGAAGCTTGCTGTAGCGAAAAAGATCCGCGACTTCACCCTTGGTGGTGGGTTTTTATTTGCGATGTGCTCGGCAACCGACAGCTACGACATTGCTTTAGCTGCGGATGGGATTGATATCTGTGCAGCCGTATATGATGGCGACAATGCTAATCCGAATGCGCAGTCATTGCTTAATTTTAACAATACCTTCGCCTTCCAGGATTTTCAGCTGGAAAGGAACCCCTTCACCTACGAATATTCGAATATCGATTCTCGTCCGAATAACCGTCCTCCGGCATTAAGCGAAGACAACGACTTTTTTGCCTTGTTCGAGTTCAGCGCGAAGTTCGACCTGATACCAACTTTGCTCACCCAGAACCATACCCGCATTGTAAAAGGGTTTATGGGACAAACTACTGCTTACGATAAGCGGCTCATCAAGCCGGGTGTCATCATCATGGGAGAAACAAAAACCATGGGTGAGGCAAGGTATATTCATGGAACGGCAGGAAAAGGTACCTGGACATTTTACGGGGGACATGACCCGGAAGACTACCAGCATTATGTAGGTGAGCCACCAACAGACTTGAAATTATCGCCCAATTCTCCGGGCTATAGGCTTATTCTAAACAATGTGCTTTTTCCTTCGGCGAAAAAGAAAAAACAAAAGACCTGATTTCATAAAAGCGCTTATTTTTGGGTCATGAAAACAGCAATGGAAGAGTTGGATGCGCGGTGGAAGGACTTGCTGAATAGTCTAGAATCGCGTTTCGGCAAACAGCCTGATTTGAACATGGTGCTCATCCTTATTGGTATGCGCGAACTGGGTCAGGTACTTACCAAATTGAAAAAGGAGGAAAAAGTCAACCTGATGCATATTGCCGTATGCCGTCTCCTTAGCGAAGAAGGCTATTACGAGCTTGAAGGCTTGGATGCTGATGGCTGGCCGCACTGGAAAGCCGTGAAGAAACTGCCATTCATCAATGTGGTAGAGCAAGAGATTTATTTGAAAGAAAGGGTCGTTGACTATTTTGACGCCCTTTGATATCTTTGGAAACTTAGTTAAGGAACAAAATGAAAAAATTCACATTACTTTTTGCTTTGATCACTGTGATTGCTTTGAGCGCCTGCGAATCGAATAAAACTGCTAAAAAAGAAAATCAAGACGAAAACAAAACGGAAGAAGTAGCCCAGCAGGTGGTAGATACCCCTGTTATTCCTGCTTCGACCGAACCTGAAAAAAAGAACAAAATGGTAGAGATAATCACTGACTTTGGAACCATGAAGGTGCGCCTTTATGATGAAACACCGCTGCACCGCGACAATTTTATCAAGCTCGCTGAAGAAGGATTTTACAATGATCTTTTGTTTCACCGTGTGATTCAGAACTTCATGATTCAAGGTGGAGACCCAAACTCAAGAGGTGCTGAGCCAGGAACTCAATTGGGTAGCGGCGGACCAGGATATACCATCCCTGCTGAAATCAATCCAGGTCTTTTCCATAAAAAAGGTGTGCTTTCTGCTGCTCGTTTGGGCGATC
>JALRIQ010000159.1 GCA_023277325.1 Bacteroidia bacterium
CATTTTCCCGGTGGTGGGTAAAATATTCTTGAAGTAAAAATTGACAACTTGTTTGATAGGGAACTTCTTCGGCTTAGAAAATTCCAAAACGGCCAATCGTCCGCCTGGCTTCAATACCCGATAAATTTCCTTTAAGCCTGCCTCCAAATTTTCGAAGTTTCTTACACCAAAGGCAACGCTCACAGCATCGAAACTAGTATCTTCAAAAGAAAGATTTTCGGAATCTCCTTTTGTCCATTCCATATTGGTGAGCTTTCTTTCCTTCGCTTTATCGCGGGCTTTGCTCAACATTCCTTCAGAAAGGTCAAGACCAACGATATGCACATCAGGCATCTGCCTGCGCGCTTCGAAAGCTAAATCCCCTGTTCCTGTAGCAATATCCAGTATACGAACAGGCTCAATTTGTTTAATGCCGCGGATGGCCTTTTTCCGCCAAATATTATCGATACCCAAAGAAAGCAGGTGATTCAAAAAATCGTAGCGATGAGCGATATTATCAAACATCTCTTCTACCTGCTCCTTCTTGGATGCGGTCGACTGGTAATTGGGTTTAACGTGCGTCAAAATCTTAAGCTTGTTTAAAGGAAAGACCGATTTCTCGGAATGCCGTGTAATTTTGCTGCAAATATACTGCCTACCAATGGAAATAAAGAGCGCACGTTTTATCTCAAGCTTTGCCGATATGGACAAGCTTCCTCAAGACAACAAACCAGAGTTGGCTGTGATTGGTCGATCAAACGTGGGCAAGAGTTCACTGATTAATATGCTAACCGGTCAAAAGAAGCTTGCGAAAACTTCTCAAAGCCCTGGTAAAACTCAGACAATCAATCATTTCATGATTAACGACCGTTGGTATTTGGTCGATCTTCCTGGGTATGGATTTGCCAAAGTTTCCAAAGTCATGCGCGAAAAATGGTCGCTCATGATTAAAAATTACCTGACCAAACGGGAGACTTTATGCTGTGTATTTGTATTGATAGATTCCCGACTTGAGCCGCAGAAAAATGATTTGGAATTCATTCAATTCCTTGGTGAAAACGGAATTCCCCTGAGCATCATTTTCACCAAATGCGATAAACTCTCGCTTGGAAAAGTGCTGAGCAATGTAAAAAAATTCGAAAAAGCCATGTTGGTTGACTGGGAAGAGTTACCTCCAATGTTTCAGTCATCCGCTGAAAATAAGCTCGGTAAGGAGGAAATTTTATCCTACTTTGCAGAGATTATTGACGCCGAATTATGAAAAATTTAGGGGCATTTTTATTGGCTACTCTGCTTTTCGCTTCCTGCGGATCAGACCAGCCTCGGGAAGAAGAAAAACCTGCAGAGGATCTTCTCGAGAGCACCTACCTCATCGATACCATCACCGTAGAAAAAGAATGGGGCGATTGTCAGAAATCGGACGAAGGTTGTATCACCCTGCTTATCTCCCTGCCCCAAATTAAGGAGCCAGACAGCATAGGCCAGCTCATCAATAAAAAAATTCTGAACCTCATGCTGGGCAATTACAAAGACAGCCTGGAAAGTGCAGAAGCCTTTGCAGATTACCTCATCGATGAATACAAAACTTTCTCCAAAAGCTTGGGAAAGGTCAATGGTTGGCAAATAGAAAATCAGGTTGACTTGGATTACCTCGCCAATGAAATTATCAGCGTTCGCCAGCAGAGTTTTGAAAACCTTGGCGGTGCCCATCCGAATATCCGCATGGTACTCCGCTCCTATTCGCTGGTGAGCAGCAAACGCATCTACTTGCAAGATGTATTTAAACCCAACTACGAAGATTCATTGCTCTTCCTTTGTCAATACCACCTCAAGAATGCCATCAATGCTTCCCTGCTCTCTGACTTCGGACCAGATTCCAGATTCACCAAAGACATCGACTTCACGCTAAGCGACAATTTCCTTTTGAGTGAAACCGGCATCAACTTCATCCATATCAGCGAAAACCTGCAAAGCAGCGGCATCGGTCCAATCGAGTTCGGTGTTCCTTACACCGAACTGATTGAAGCGGGTATTTTAAATGAAAAAGGAGCTTTAGGATTCCTTCTGGGGATGGTTAACCCTTAGACTGGGCATCTACCACTGCAATTGTCACCATATTCACGATTTCACGCACAGAACTACCAAGCTGGAGGATATGCACCGACTTGTTCAATCCAAGTAGAATCGGTCCAATCGCCTCAGCCACGTTCAATTCTTGAAGCATTTTATAGGCGATGTTTCCAGCAGCCAGGTTCGGGAAGATGAAGGTATTTGCGGCTTTCCCGCTCAATTTGCTGAAGGGGAAATTTTCATTGAGCAAGGCTTCGTTCATGGCAAAGTTTGCCTGAATATCTCCATCGACAATAAGTTCTGGATTCTCTTTATGAAGGCGTTTGATGGCTTGTTGAATTCCTTCAGGCACGCGTCCATCTGCCGACCCAAAATTTGAATAAGATAGCATGGCAATACGCGGCTCGATATTGAAGGTTTTTACCTCTTTCGCTACCAAGCGGGTGATATCTACCAAATCATCGGAGGAAGGATCCGGATTCACCGTGGTATCAGCAAAGAACAAAGGTCCTTTTTTGGTATTCATGATATACATACCAGCAACCTTCGAAATGCCCTCTTGTTTTCCAATAATCTGCAAAGCAGGACGAATCGTGTTGGCATAGTTCACGGTTAAACCAGAAATCAATACATCGGCCTCACCAAACTCCAACATCATGGTGCCGTAGTAATTTCTTTCACGCAATAAACGCTTGGCCTGGTATTGACTTACTCCCTTGCGTTGACGCTTTTGGTATAAAGCTTCGGCAAATTCTTCTTTGCGTAACTCTTCCGAATGCGGGTCATAAACAGGAACCCCTTCGAGTTCGAGGGCATTCTCATCAATAATTGCCTGGATTTTTTCTTTGTTGCCGAGCAATATCGGACTAGCAATTCCGTCATCTTTCAGGATTTGTGCCGCCTTAAGAATCTTGTAATTATCTGCTTCTGCAAATACCACACGTTTCGGATCTTGTTTCGCTTTTACGGTGATATAGCTGATGAACTTGTTTTCAAGTCCGAGGCGGCTTCTCAACTGCGATTCATAGGCGTCCCAATCTTTGATCGGTGCCTTTGCCACTCCACTTTCCATAGCAGCTCTAGCTACAGCAGGTGCCACAGTTGTTATCAGGCGTGGATCGATAGGTTTTGGGATGATATAATTTCTTCCGAAGGTTACATTCTTTTCATTATAGGCCGCATTCACCATTTCAGGAACGGTTTCACGAGCGAGTTCAGCAATGGCTTTTACCGCTGCCAACTTCATCGCCTCATTAATCTCAGTGGCGCGCACATCCAGGGCTCCGCGGAAAATGAATGGGAAACCCAGTACATTATTCACTTGGTTAGGATGGTCGGAACGTCCTGTTGCCATAATGATGTCCTCTCGGGTGGCTATAGCCAAATCATAGGCGATTTCCGGATCAGGGTTCGCCATGGCAAATACGATAGGATTATCGGCCATCGACCTTAAATGCTCTGGTGTTAGGATATTTCCTTTCGATAAGCCCACAAAAACATCGGCTCCTTTCATCGCATCTTCCAAAGTATGCAAGTCACGGTCGGTAGCGAAAAGCGATTTGTGGCGATCTAAATTATCTCTGTCCGAGCGAATCACTCCGCTGGAATCGAGCATGACAATATTTTCTTTTTTCACGCCCAAGGCCGTGAAAATTTTGGTACAGGAAATAGCCGAGGCTCCCGCTCCATTTACTACCAGCAAAACTTCGTCGAGTTTCTTTCCAGCAATTTCTACCGCGTTGAGCAAGGCTGCTCCGGAGATGATTGCCGTTCCATGCTGGTCGTCGTGCATGATAGGAATATTGAGCTCCTTTTTCAGGCGCTCTTCAATATCAAAGCATTCTGGCGACTTGATATCTTCGAGGTTAATTCCTCCGAAAGTCGGCTCAAGGATTTTCACCGTACGTACAAATTCATCGACGTTTTCGGTATTCAACTCGAGGTCGAATACATCGATGTCTGCAAAAATCTTAAAGAGGATTCCTTTTCCCTCCATTACGGGTTTGGAGGCTTCCGGACCGATGTTTCCGAGTCCGAGAACCGCTGTGCCATTCGAGATAACAGCTACTAAATTTCCTTTGGCTGTATAGCGGTAAACATCTTCGGTATTATCTGCAATGCGCAAGCAAGGCTCTGCCACACCTGGCGAATAGGCCAAGGTGAGGTCACGTTGTGTTTGCGTGGGCTTGCTCGATATAACTTCAATTTTACCGGGGCGTCCTTTTTCGTGGTAAGCGAGTGCTTCTTCTTTGATATTTTTTGACATATCCATACGATGCGGCAAAGATAGCGTTTAGGTGATAGGATGGTAGACTTACTCGGGTATTCGGTACAATTCTATACCCGGTTTACTATAAATCAGCTGCATATTCTTCGCTTGAATGAACGGACCAAAGCTCAATCCATCAATACTTAATGCATACTGGTAATGGTGCACATCGAAGAGGTTTCGCAGCTTGTTCATTTCTACTTCGCTGGTATCATGAATCGTATATCCCTGACGGCGAATGAAATACAAGGAACCATTGGTGCTTAAATCGCCCAGAACCACAAAGCGGGCATCCATGGGAATATTCAAGCTATCCAGTTCTTGGTGAAATCCTTCCAAGCTTAAACAAGGATCTGCCATGGCATCAGGAATGCTCAGTCGTTCTTCAATTTTTGCCTGGGAATGGCGTAGCGTCCCTATCCATAAAAAAGCAAGGAAGAGATAAAGTAATTTGCTCTGGTAAATGCGCGGAAACAGTGCTTTTAGGTGGATAAAAAACGCTAAGGCCGAGAAAAGGAAATAGCCATAGAAGAGCAGGAAATAATAGTCGTGATCCTGAAACTGACGGAAAAATAAGAGAAAGTCGGCGATGCAGGCCAAGCC
>JALRIQ010000160.1 GCA_023277325.1 Bacteroidia bacterium
GCTTACCGAATAACTCCTTCTATTTCAAAAGTGCAGAGGAAATGACCGCCCTGTTCACCGATCTACCCGAGGCTATTGACGAAACGGTTCGTATCAGCGAAAAGATTGAACCTTTCAAATTGGGCCGCGACGTACTGCTTCCTGAATTCAAAATTCCAGATGAATTTGAAGACCAGGATGCCTTCTTGCGTCACTTAACCTACGAAGGCGCTAAAAAGCGGTATAAAGAGATTACGCCAGAGATTGCAGAACGTCTGGATTTCGAGCTGGCAACAATTAAAAAGACCGGTTACCCTGGATATTTCTTGATTGTACAGGATTTCACTACCGCAGCCCGCAAAATGGGTGTAAGTGTGGGCCCAGGAAGGGGTTCTGCAGCGGGCTCAGCCGTAGCCTATTGCATTGGAATTACCAATGTCGACCCCATCAAATACGACTTACTCTTTGAGCGTTTCCTCAATCCGGATCGTGTTTCCATGCCCGATATTGATATTGACTTTGATGATAGAGGACGTGAAAAGGTCATCAATTATGTGATCGAAAAATACGGACAGAAACAGGTCGCTCAAATCATCACCTATGGAACCTTAGGAGGAAAATCGGCTTTGCGTGATGCATCCAGGGTTCTTGAATACCCTTTGGCCGAAGCAGATGTGCTGGCTAAATCCTTTCCCCTCAACCCTTCTGCATCCTTAAAGAAACTACTCGAGCCCGGTGGTATCAATGCGAAATTACTGGATAAGCTTAATCCACAAGACAAGGAAAAAGCCTATAAGTTCCGGGAAATGGCAGACGCCAATGATACCCGTTCTTCGGTAATTAAGCAGGCACGCGAACTTGAAGGTTCTGTTCGAAATACCGGAATCCATGCCTGTGGTGTGATTATCACGCCCGACGAAATCAGCAAGTTTGTGCCGGTAGCTCTCGCCAAAGATTCGAATATGCTTTGTACGCAGTTTGATAACAGCGTTGCGGAATCTGCAGGTTTGCTGAAAATGGACTTCTTGGGACTAAAAACCCTGACCATTATCAATGATGCCATTGATGAGGTGAAACGTCGCCACAATATTCAACTGGTGGCCGATGATTTCCCCTTGGATGATGAGGAAACCTATGCTCTCTTCCAGCGCGGTGAAACGAACGGTATTTTCCAGTTCGAATCTATTGGGATGCAAAAAAACCTCAAGGAACTCAAGCCTGATAAGTTTGAGGACTTGATTGCCATGAACGCCCTGTATCGTCCGGGTCCGATGGAATATATCCCGAACTATATCGCGCGTAAGCACGGACAAGAGCCTGTGAGCTACGATGTTCCGGATATGGAGGAATACCTGGCCGAAACCTATGGTATCACCGTATACCAAGAGCAGGTAATGCGTTTGTCGCAAAAACTTGCCGGGTTTACGAAAGGTGAAGCCGATACCCTGCGTAAGGCCATGGGTAAGAAACAAAAGTCGGTACTGGACAAAATGAAGGCCCGCTTTGTTGAAGGTGCGACGGCAAAAGGACATCCAGAGGACAAACTGAATAAAATCTGGACCGACTGGGAAGCCTTTGCACAGTACGCCTTTAACAAATCGCATTCTACATGTTATGCGGTGCTTGCCTTTCAAACAGCCTACCTGAAGGCACATTACCCACAAGAGTTTATGTCGGCAGTACTGAATGCGGAAAAGAGCATTGAGAACCTCACCTTCTACATGTCGGAATGCCGCAGAATGGGTGTTGAAGTTTTAGGACCTGATGTGAATGAATCGGAACTCAGTTTTTCTGTAAACCCAGAGAATTCCATTCGTTTCGGACTATCCGCCATCAAAGGTGTTGGTGGTGGAGCAGCGCAAGAAATCATTGATAACAGAACTGAAAACGGGCCTTATACCAGCATATTTGATCTCACCAAACGAGTTAACCTTAAATCGGTAAATAAAAGGGTAATGGAAGCCCTCGCTGTTTCTGGTGCATTAGACTGCTTTACTGGCATTCAGCGCTCCCAGTATTTTCATCGCCTGAATCCGGATGAATCGAATATTATTGAAAAGTCCATCAAGTTCGGAGCTACCTACCAAAGTAATGAGGCTGCCTCTCAGGTATCCCTTTTTGGAGGCGGAACTGATGCCGAACTTCCTGAACCGGTGATTCCAGAAGCAGAGCCTTGGGTTTTAGAAGAAAAACTCGAAAAAGAGAAGATGGTGGTTGGGATGTACCTCTCCGGCCATCCCCTCGACAAATACTCGGTGGAAATGCATGAAATGTGCACCCATCAATTGCGTGACCTTCAGAATTTGGATGAGCTCAATGGCAAAAGCATCATTCTAGGTGGATTACTCAGTGACCTGATTGAAAGGGAGACCTATAATGGCGGACTGATGGGGATTTTCTCTTTGGAGGACTATACCGGTCGTTATGAATTCCGCTTGAATAAGAACCTGTACCCAAACTTCCGCGGAACCTTAAAAATGGAGAAATACCTCTATATCAAAGGAACCGTGAGCAAAAGAGCCTGGCCGAAAGACAGCACGGAGCTAGAGTTTGTGATTCAACATATTGGCACATTGCGCGAAATGAGGGCGCAGTTGCTGAACTTCATCACCCTGGTCGTTCCCATCAACAAAATCAATCCGGAAATGAGTGGCCGATTGAAGCGCATACTTACCGAGTTTCCTGGGGATACCAAGATGAAAATGCGTCTTGTTGACCCTGAAAATAAAGTGCAGCTTCCTATGCGTTCTTCAACCGTTAAGGTCGATGTGCGGAAAGAAGTGCTCGACCGATTGAATCAAGAACAGATCAGCTATTTGCTTGATGTGAGCCGATAAAAAAAGCGCCGAAGACGAATCTCCGACGCTCTTGTCCCCCTGAGGACTGTAATTTTATTCCTTGATAAAGCGAATCACAGTTTCCTGATCTTCCCACTTTACTTTGATTAAGTAGGTGCCTGCTGCCAGACCTGACAAGGAGAATTCATAATTTTTGGACTTATCGGATTTCATCGCCAATTGCTGTCCTTGGATAGTCCAGAGTTCGGCTCCATCCAATTCAATACCGCTTTCTATTGAAACGTAGTCACTTGCAGGGTTCGGGAATACCTTCACCTGAGTAGCGATGATATTCAACATGCCCACATTTTCTGAATTAACGGTTTGCTGGGCCGAATCAATACACCCTTTATTGTCCGTTGTGTACAATCGCACATTAAAGTTTCCGTTGCTGGAATAGGTATGAGAAACACTGGCTGCGCTTGCAGTTGCCGAATTATCTCCAAAATCCCAAGTCCGCGATTGAATCAATGTAGTAGTATCCGTAAAATCCCAGGTTCTATTCGAACCACTTGCTGTAAAGCCTGGTTCTCTTGGCGTATTTACCGTTATCGCTTGAGGCGCAGATTCATGCAAACAAGCGAGGCCTTGTGCCTGAATGAGAATGATATCACCGTCTTGCAGGTTGTCAATCGCAAAACTACCAGTAGCCTTCGCCTCTCTAAAGATATTGTTCACAAAAGCGGTATAGAAGTTATAGAAGCTTTGGTTTGTTACCTGAACCTCTTCGCCCAAGCATATTTCTGTTGCATCATACATCACAGAAAGAGTCACTTTGGTTTCAACTGTTACCGAACCATTGATTGTAAATGCTGGACAAGAAGGGCTGTTCAAATCAACGATATCAATGGTATATGCGGGTGTATTTGGGTCTGCAAGAAAGAAATAGCTTGTTGCAGAACCAGCTGTTCCCCCATTAAATGCAACTGTATAGTTCGTGAGGGAAATATTATTTACATCCAAATAAACGGTATCACCTTCACAGACAATGCTATCTGACACCACCAGGTCATAGGTAAATTGAGAACATGGCAATGTTGTACATGACCCTTGACCGAGCAAACCATTTGCGCATGGCCCGCTACCAATTGCCCGAACAGAGATGCTTCGTGTTGTATTAAATGTGAGTCCGCTTACTGTTACAAAGGTGTTTGTAGTTGACATTTCTGGCGAACCAGACACTTGATAGGTATAGGAGTTCGCACCTGGAACCGTATCCCATTGGAAGGTAACCTGATCCGTAGTTGCAGTTCCGCAAGAAACGATTGGAGCTGGAAGTCTGTTTAGAATCTCTTTGTTTACCACCGATTTAGAAAGGAAACTGCAGGTACCATTGTCTGCCTCTACCTGAATGGCATAAGTCCCAACGGCTGTGAGTTGGAGTATGTTTGAACTTCCTGACTGCAAAAGCGTAGCACCATTATAAAAATCGTAATTCACGAATCCAGTATCTGCCGTGATAATCAGCGTATCTCCAGAGCACAAGGTATCGGCCGACAAATTCGTTGTCATGCCAGCATTCGGAATTGCTTTAAAGTTTAGGCTTACAGGGTTACTTACACGTTCGCAGCCGTTGGAATTGGTGACGGTTACTTCATAAGAACCGGATTTAAACACCGTTAAGCTTTGGAAGGTATCCGCTGTATTTCCTGTATTCCATGAATAATGAAAACCACTTCCCGAGTTGGCTGTGAGTACAATTGAATCTCCATCGCATACTTCTGTGCCCGGTGTAATCGAAGAAATTGAGGCAGTAGGCTTAGCAACTACGGTGGTTAAATGACGAATAGGTTTCGATTCTCCTTTGTTGTTATATACCCATAAGGTATCACTGAAAGTACCTGTAAATGGATAGCTGCGCACCACATT
>JALRIQ010000161.1 GCA_023277325.1 Bacteroidia bacterium
CATTATGTATGGAAGAACCTGGTAGTGCCCTCTCTGGCTTTGGGTATTCGTCCGCTTGCCATTATTACCCAGCTTACCCGAAGTTCGATGCTGGATGTTTTGTCTATGGATTTTATCATCACAGCAAAAGCAAAAGGACTCAGTGAAAGAAGCATATTATGGAAGCATGCCCTTCCAAATGCCTTGAACCCTGTTGTTACCTCCATATCTGGTTGGTTTGCTTCCCTTTTGGCAGGAGCCTTTTTTGTGGAGTTTATCTTCAATTGGAAAGGACTCGGTAAAATAACCGTAGAAGCTTTGGAAAAAGCCGACTACCCTGTGGTAATGGGAAGTGTTCTTTGGGTAGCCGTTTTATTCATTGTGATTAATCTGGTGGTTGATTTACTTTATAAGCGCCTCGACCCACGTATTCAACTGCAATGAGAGCAATCTATCTAGTTGGCTTTATGGGAAGTGGCAAAAGTACCTTTGGCAAAAAGCTAGCGGATGGATTAGGCATTGCCTTTTACGATTTGGATCAGGTAATTGAAAGTAAGGCCGGCATAACGATTCCTCAGCTCTTTCAGGAATGGGGCGAAATCAGATTCAGGGAGTACGAAGCAGAGGTATTGCGTTCATTCGTTAAAGAAGATAAAGATTTTGTTTTGGCCTGTGGTGGAGGCACACCTTGTTTCCATGATTCGATGGATTGGATGAATGCGCATGGTTATACCTTTTTTATAGATACGCCATTCGCTGAAACTGAGGAGCGTTTAAAAGGTACGGAAGCAAATCGGCCCGTTCTAAAGGCCTTGCGGCAGGGAAAAAATGATGATTCGCTACATCAATTGTATATAAAAAGACGTGAAATATACCTTCAAGCCGCATCAATCCTAGGTCCTGAGAGCCTAAATGTGAATGAAGTTATTCACATGCTCAATAGTTAAAGCAACTCACAAACCCTTGATATTAAAGAGCTTCAGCGTATTTATTATGTGAATTGCTGTTCTTTTTTAGGTTTTCCACATAGAAAAATGCCTGAACCCCTTGCAAATAAGGGCTTTATTCCTAAGTTTGATTAAAATTCAATTCATATAAAAACTAATACAGTAGCACTATGAACAAATCAGACCTCATTAACAAAATTGCAGATGATGCAAAGCTTACCAAAGTACAAGCTCAAGCTGCGTTGAACTCTTTCTTGGATGCTTCAGCTGAAACCTTGAAAAAAGGTGACAAAGTTATCCTTGTTGGATTCGGAACGTTTTCAGTAGCAAGCAGAGCTGCAAGAACTGGTAGAAACCCACAAACTGGTAAAGAAATCAAAATCGCTGCTAAAAAAGTAGTGAAATTCAAACCAGGTTCTGAGCTTTCTGCAAGCATCAAGTAATCTGTAAACGAAGGTTAATGAATCCCGGCTTCCTATTGGTTGCCGGGATTTTTTTTGAATACATTTGAAGCGATGATTTCAAATCGCCAACTCTTTCTTCGCCATATGGCCCAAACCTCCGATGCACCTCTCCTGCTCGAAATTGAAAAAGCAGATGGTGTATACCTCTTCGGAGAAGGCGGAAAACCTTATATCGACCTCATTTCAGGCATTAGCGTTAGCAGTCTTGGCCATGGCAATAAAC
>JALRIQ010000162.1 GCA_023277325.1 Bacteroidia bacterium
GTTACGCTTTTTCTGGCAGGTCCCAGTCTTGCGCAAAACAGGAGCAACGATAATAAGCGCAAGCAAAAAGAACTCGAACTAGAGCGCAAGAAAAAGGAAAAGGAAATCGCCTTGACCAAAAAGCTGCTCAACCAAACGCAGCAGGAGAAGAAAAAATCCCTAAACCAACTGCGTCTGCTCAATAAACAAATTGGCATGCGTGAGGCTCTGATTCAAACGGTGAACCAGGAAATTGAAGGCATTGATCTTCAAATCTTTTCCAAACGCGAAGACATTGAAGAGATTCTACAAAATCTGGAAATCCGTAAACAGGAATATGCAGAGATGGTATATCTCGCCTACAAAAGCAAACGGGTATTCGATCCATTAACCTTCGTGCTATCTGCCTCTTCTTTCCATCAAGCGGCAAGGAGAATTGAGTTCCTGCGCAGTCTCAGCGCTTCGCGCACTGTGCAGATGGAGCTTATTCGTCAGTCCCAGCAAAAATTGGAAGCTGAATTGGCGCAACTGGAAACCATTCGTATTGAAAAATCAGCCCTTTTGAGTAAAAAAGAGGAGGAGAAATCTGAGCTAGAGCTGGATAAAAATGAGGAGAATGCGCTTGTCGGGAACCTCAAGAAAAAAGAAAAAGAACTGCGCAAAGACCTGGCTGCCAAACAAAAGGCGGCGAAAAAACTGAATGAAGCCATTAACCGCATCATCAAAGAGGAGATGGAGCGCGCTCGCAAAGAAGAGGAAGAACGCAGAAAACGCGAAAACAAGGGAGCGAAGAAAACCACAGAAATGGCCATGACCCCTGAGGCCGCTGCACTTTCTGCCAATTTCACCTCCAATAAAGGAAAACTTCCTTGGCCTGTAGAATCCGGATTTATTATTCGCAGCTTTGGTGAACACCGTCACCCTACCCTGCCTAATGTAAAAACGGTAAATAATGGCGTTGATATCGTAACGTCCGATGGATCAAATGCCCGTGCCGTATTCCAGGGAGAAGTAAGGGCCATTTTTAATGTTCCGGGCATGCAGAATGCCGTGATGATTAACCATGGTGAGTTCTTTACCGTCTATACACACCTCGAAACTGTCTTAGTTAAAAAAGGCGATAAAGTCAGCACCAAACAGGCCCTTGGCAAAGTGTACAAAGATCCTGACGACGGAAAAAGCATCGTGCATTTCGAGCTGTGGAAAGGGAATGCCAAGCAAGACCCGGAAACCTGGATTTACTCCAAATAGAGTATGCGGAAGGCAGTCATTGATTTAGGTACAAACACCTTTCATCTGCTCATTGCAGAAATCCAAAACGGACAGATTCACGAATTATATAAAAACCAGATTCCTGTAAAATTAGGAGAAGGGGGAATAGACAAACAACTTATTGCTGCTGCCGCATTTGAAAGGGGTCAAAGGGCTCTGGAAGAATTCCGGGCTACACTGAATCAGTGGGACTGCAAAGAACTTCGTGTGGTGGCCACATCTGCCATTCGAAATGCGTCGAACGGAGATCTATTTATCGAAGAAGCGAAAAAACGCAGCCAAATTGAAATCAAAACGATAAGCGGACTAGAGGAAGCTACATGGATTGCGCGGGGAGTGATGCATTCGCTGCCTCCTTTGGAAAGCCCTTATCTGATTATGGATATTGGCGGTGGTAGCGTGGAGTTTATTCTATGCCATCAAGGAGAAATCAAACACAAGCAGAGTATTGATATAGGCGCTGCGCGTCTTCTGGCCAAATTCAATCCCAGTGATCCGCTCAACCGAGTGGACCTAGCCTTGATTACCAATTACCTGGAGGAAAAACTTTCAGGAGTCATTCACCAGGCGCAACATCTGGGTGCATCAATTCTGGTAGGTTCTGCCGGTTCTTTTGAGAGCATTTTGGAATTAATTGAAGACCTTAAAGGCCCACTAAAACCTATCAACCCGGCGTGCTATACTATTGCCCTGGAAGATTTTGCAGAAATCCATCAACGCCTCCTGGTTTGGACTAAAGTAGAGAGGGAAAACATGAAAGGTTTGGCCGATTATCGGGTGGAAATGATGGTATTGGCGAGCATACTCATTGATACGGTTCTTTCCATGGGCAGAATAAGCAGCCTCTATTGCTCTACCCATTCGCTGAAGGAAGGCGTGTTATTAGGGTAAAAAAATGCCCAATTCCTGAACAAATCGAGCAACAGGAAAACCAACGACATTCGGATAACATCCTTCTATTCGCGAAACTGCCCGGTAGCCAATCCATTCCTGAATACCATAGCTCCCTGCCTTATCGAAAGGCTTATAGGTTTCAATATAGTACTCGATTTCCTGCAAGCTTAGTTCACGGAAAACCACCTTGGTACTTTCTACAAATACATGCTTACGCCCCATTTGCCGCAAGCAAACCCCGGTATGCACCCAATGTTCCCTACCAGATAAAGAAGAAAGCATGGCCTTAGCCTCCTGAAAATCCTGGGGTTTATTCATCACTTCCTGATCCAGACAAACTACCGTGTCTGCCGTAATAAGGCATTCATTCTCCCGAATATGTATTGCATCCGACTTAAAACTAGCCAGGTAGGCAGGAATTTCTCCTCCCTTTAATAAAGGCGAAAATGACTCGTCGGCGTCGGCAGTGCGCAGCTCAAATTCGAGCCCGGCCTCAGCTAAGAGTGATTGGCGACGCGGAGATTTGGAGCCCAAGATCAGAGGTGGGAGCTTGCTCAATAGATTCATGATTAGCCGAAAATAAACCAATTCCCCAATAAAGCATTCCCAGAGCTAGGAGAAACTTCAGTTCGTTCTGAAGGCGGTACAAGGAGTGTTTTCCGATTCTTGCCCTGTATGTGACATAGGAAAGGTAGGATATAGGCAACACGACCATCGAAAGCATTAAACTTACGGCTATAATCGTTTCCTCTTCCATCACGATGAACATGGAGCGCCAATAAACCGAAACGAAATAGATAAAGCCCCCCACAAATAAGAGCGTTGGAAGGAGGATCAATACCCAAAGCATACTCAGGCTGGTGTCTTTTCCTAATAGCACCGGAATAGAAAGCCGTCGGTTGATGGTATCCCCCTTGACGGAACGAATATCACTCACCAATTCTATCAAGAACAAGATATAATAACCGATATAAACCACTGGCCATGGATAGTCGCTGAGCGGAGCATCGAAGATTTCAGGAACAATTAAAATGGCGTAAACCACTACCCCACTCATCAGAAAATTCCCAACAATAGGAAGCTGCTTGAGCACAACGGCATTGACAAATTGCAATAGCTGAACGACGGTAAATAGAAAATAAGCTTCGACAGATATCATAAATGCCGATACCGACGCCAGGAAGAAAAGTGTCCAATAAAGATAGCGTGCCTCCTCCAGGGAAAGCCTTTTGCCAATCCAGAGCTTTTCAGGCTCATTTATTTGATCACTTTCATAATCCTTGATATCCCGAATGATATGTCCGGCGACAACTGTTATCGCTGATGCGATTAAAAACCAGATTAAATCTTGTGTTTTTGGCTCAAGACTAAGGTTGTAAATGGTCATTCCTTGGGCGGCAAGCACACCTGCCACATTCCAAGGTCTTACCACCTGAATTACTTTTTTCATGGATGATATAAATCTACTCATCCCCCTTTGTCTTGCTTATTGATTATCACGCCACTCGTATACCCAGCTGCTTTGAATCATTTCTAAATGACCTTCATTGCATTCTTCGCGGGTGCCCTTAAAGTTAGGGATTTCTAACACCCATTCCAATAAATCGGTAAAACGAATTCGGTATATCTGACTTTCTCCAAACTCATCGCCAAAACGCTCATAAAGCCCCATGGCGATGTCTTCATAATCATTCCAATAGATGGGCAATGCAAATTCCTCGTTCATACTCTCTTATCTAATGGTGTCCGATAATATCTGATTGATCTGGAATGGTGACCACAACAGTCCCTTCTTCCTCCAAAACACATTGGCAACCCAAACGTGAATTCAATTTTGGATTGCGTGCGCGATCGATAAAATCTTCTTCCTTATCACTTATCTCCTGGAGCAAATCCATTCCTTCTTCAACATAAACCTGGCAGGTAGAGCATGCACATACCCCACCGCAGTTATGGTTCAATTCCACATCATTGTCTTCTGCAATATCCAGAACTGAATCGCCTTCTTCCATCTCAAACTCTTGAGATGCTTTCGACTTATCCTCAAAATGAAAAATAATTTTTCCCATAATCTGCCGCAAAATTACGCTTTCTCGAGCGGCATTAATAGCCTCTCGCCGTTTTCCTTCTTACAAAACCCCCAATGATTACCAATACCGACAAGAAGGCTGCGATACGACCCAGGTAATCGCCACTTTGTGCATAGAAAGTCACCTCATTGGATGGATAGACATGTCCGCGCAAGGCATCTTGGGTCCACCAATCAGACTGACTTAATACATTCCCCATTGGATCAATGAACCCCGAAACACCCGTATTGGCGCTGCGGGCTACATACATCCTGTTTTCGATAGCGCGCAGTCGGGCATAGAGAAAATGTTGGCGGTAGCCGGGTGTGTCTTTCCACCAGCCATCATTGGTGATGATAGCCAAAATAGTGGCGCCATTTTTTACATATTCCCCCACGTATTCGCCAAAAACCGATTCATAACAAATAATAGGCGCAACAGTGAAATCAGCAGCTTCAAAAACCACCGCCGAATCGCTTCTTCCGAGAGAGCCGCTCGTACCTCCCAAATCGATGGCCATATTTTCGAGGAAGCCGAATAATTTGGGGTAAGGCATTTTTTCAACGCCAGGCACCAATTTCGATTTGTGGTAAAGTCTTACCGACTCACCCGCCCTCAATGCAACAGCAGTATTATAGGCGTCATAAAAAACGCCAGGAGCGGCTGATATTTCACGCGAAGTACTCGTTCTTTCCGATTCATCCCGGTAATAGCGAATGGTGCTAGCCCCGGTTATCATGGTTAGATTCGGATAACGTTCTATCCAGTTTTGCAGGGCCCTTGTTTTGGGTTCTCTATCCATCATCTGCTCATCCAAATATTCGGTAAGCGCCGTTTCGGGCCAGAGCAAGAGTTGGGTATTCTCCGTTACCATGCTGTCGGTAAGGTGAAGCAAACGAGTGAATTGTTCATGAGGACTCATCCCATCGAACTTATCCGTATAGGGATCGATATTGGGCTGTATCACCACCACTTCTGTAGAGCCTTGTCCCTTAGTTTCGGGGAAAGCGCGAAACCAGAACCAGGCAGAAGCACCAAGAGGAAGTAGTATCCAAAGTACTGGCTTAATCCATGCCTGCCATCCTTCATAACGGGTCAGGCTAAAAAAGAAGAGGATATTTACTCCATACACCCAAAGACTTCCGCCTTGTATCCCAGTAATTTCATACCATTGAACTGCCCAAGTGGCGTTGGCAAAAACATTCCCGATATTCAGCCAGGGCCAGGCAATGTCCCAGTTAAAATGCAAGTATTCAATTGTTAAAGAAAATCCTACCAAAGCCGGATAGGCCAGCTTATCCCCAAAAATTTTCCGTGTTCTATGGAATAACAGCCAAGGGATAGTCTGGAATTGGGCATTCAATAAAATGGCCGCCAATGCTCCCGCAGGAGAGGCAAACCAAGTCCAATAAGTTGTGGCGGCATTCCAAAGTGTGAGGGTTAATGCAATCTGTAAATAGTACTGAAGCGGACGGTCGGCCACCTGGTAATGATGATCTTCCAATAGCAGTAGTGGAACAAATGCAAAGAAGATAAGAAAGGGCACTGGCAAAGGAGGCCAGGCAATAAAAAGCAGAAATCCACTCAGGAAAACGTACCACCAAGGATTGATTCGTCGCAACATGCCTTTCAAAAATATTACTTTTGGCAAAGCTTCCATGCCTTATGACCGATTCACGCAAAGAAATAACAGCAAATAAAATTCGAACTACGGCCCTTGAACTTTTCAGCACGGAGGGCTATTACAATACCTCTATCCGCCAAATCGCAGGCAAGGCAAATATCGCCCTTGGTTTATTGTACAGTCACTATGCAGGAAAAGAAGCCTTGCTCCGTGAACTTTTTCAGGATGGTGTAGCTGTAATTCGAACAGAATTTCTTCATGAATCAAAAGGCAAATCGCTGGAAGAACAGATGATATTGCTTCATGATATTCTAAACGATAATAAAGTCTATTGGCGCCTCTTGCACAGCGTAAGGATGCAAAAAGCACTCTCCGACTATTTGACTCAAGAAATTGAGGACATCAACTTGTTTTTTATTGAACATTTCCGGAATCAATTAAAAGCTTTAAAAATCAAGGGCGCGCGAACAGAAGCCCGCATTATCTGGTCGTGTATTGATGGGGTATTTGCACAACAGCAAATGCGCGAAGAATTTCCGGCAATTAAGACCATCCAAACATTGGCCTCCCGCTATTCCGGCTAATTGTGCCGATCAGTTATTTTTACCGGCAATAACAAGAACGAGTTCTCCTTTTGGAGCCGATTCCTGAACCGATTGCACCAATTCGGCAAGTGTCCCTCTTCTTTTTTCTTCGAACTTTTTACTGATTTCCCTCACTAGGCAGGCAGGTCTATCCGGCCCAAAAAACTCCTGAAGCTGCATCAAACACTTTTCTATGCGATGCGGCGATTCGTACATGACGATTGTTCGTACTTCTTCAGCTAATTCTTTAATCCTTGTTTGCCGTCCCTTTTTCAGAGGCAAAAACCCTTCGTAAACAAAACGATCGGATGGAAATCCAGAAGCAACAAGCGCTGGAACAAAGGCGGTTGCACCAGGCAAGCAAATAACCTCGGCCCCTTTAGCAATCGTTTCACGAACAAGCAGAAACCCAGGATCTGAAATGGCTGGTGTTCCCGCATCACTAATTAGCGCAATTTTTTCGCCCTCTGCAATGCGCTGGGCAAACCCTTCAACTACCTTATGCTCATTATGCAGGTGGTAGGCCGTCATTTTCGTGGATATTTCGAAGTGCTTAAGCAATACACCGCTGGTTCGGGTATCTTCTGCCAAGATCAAATTCACTTCTTTTAATAACTCAATCGCACGAAAACTCATGTCGCTCAGGTTACCAATTGGGGTGGGAACTATATACAATACTCCTTGCATCAATGTCGCATTTTAATACTAAATCAATATGTTAAAATTTAAGTTATTGATTCTAATCGCCAGTCAATTTCAAGCTATTGCGGTAACTTAACATAGCGATAAGCTCAAGATAATATGTACTTGAGAAGTTTGTCACAAATATGGGAAAGAAAAAACTGGATATAGCAGTTATATCCGATGTGCATCTCGGAACCTATGGATGCCATGCCAGAGAGCTTAGTCTCTATCTCAAATCAATCGACCCCGAAATTCTAATTCTTAACGGAGATATCATCGACATCTGGCAATTCAGCAAAAGGTATTGGCCGGATAGTCATATGAAAATCATTCAACGCATTGTAAAGATGATGAGCCGGGGCACAACCGTGTATTACCTTACCGGGAATCATGATGAAATGCTTCGTCGCTTTTCAGACTTTCATCTCAGCAACTTTCATGTACTCGACAAATTGGTGCTTGAAAAAGATGGAAAAAGGATGTGGTTCTTCCATGGAGATGTATTTGATGTGACCATGCGCCATAGCAAGTGGCTGGCCAAGCTTGGGGGATGGGGCTATGATATTTTGATCCTATTGAACCGATTTATCAATTTCATTTCCCAGAAAATCTTGAGAAAGGGCAAAATTTCTTTATCCAAAAAAATTAAAAACGGAGTTAAGTCAGCGATTAAATTCATCGATGATTTTGAAGCAACGGCAATTGACTTAGCCATCGATAATGGGTATGACTTTGTGGCCTGCGGGCATATTCACCAGCCGGGTATTCAGCATTTGAAAACAGAAAAAGGAGAAATAACCTACCTCAATTCGGGGGATTGGGTTGAGAATCTTACCGCGCTGGAGTACCAAAACGGAAATTGGGATTTGTACCGCTATCAGGAAGAAACAGAAAAAGCTTTCGATGATGAAGAACTCAAAGGAGCTCCATTAATGCAGCACTTGTATGAAGATATTGTAAGCCATTCAGGGAACGGGGAATGGGCATATAAGCAGGGCGCTTGAGTTGATTCCTTCGCTGCAGCAGCTGGGCGAAGTAGATTTATTGTTGAGTGGAACACAATCCGACATCCAATTACCCTGGCCGATTAAATACCGTTTCCATGGAATAAGCTTCGTATTTGGAAAAAATGGTGGGGTGGCAATTCTGGAATCCTTGCGCCAGTTTCGTCCGCTTCGATTTCTCCTGGACACTCTAAAATTACCCTTAGGTGAATACGATCTGGTTATCAGCGACTTTGAACCTGTGAGTGCCTGGGCAGCAATCATCAAGAATAAAAAATGTTTAGGTCTGAGTCATCAAGCGGCATTCTACAGCTCATCGATCCCAACGCCACGGTTTCGGTTACCTTAAGTTGGACAAAAGGAAATGGAGCGAGGCGCGTTGTTATAGCTCGCCTAAGTAATACGGTAAATTATCTTCCCGCAGATACGATCGCCTATACAGCAAATTCTCTGTTTGGGGCTGGTTCAAGCTTTACTTTGAAAGGCTTAAGCGGAGGAAAATATGGTATGTATTCAGGCCGTGTTGCCAGCAGTACGAGCAACGATATAGGCAGCAGTGATGCAGCGGCCGCCTGGGAAGACAGAAACCTCGTTGGGTATTACGATACCGATGTAAACCTCGACGGACTCGTTGATGCGGGAGATCGTTCGCAGATATGGAACAATCTCGGCAGCACTTCGAAAGTGGTTCAGTAAATTTCACTATCTTAAAACTATATATCACGGCGCCCCCTATTCGCCGTGAGTCATTCATAGCTTCAATTCGAAGTAACAAAGAAATTTTCAACAGGATTCTACCTGAAGATGCGTATTTCATAAAAATGGCCCAGAATTAATAATCCTGGGCCATCTAAATATAGGTTTAAGACGCTTATTTCAGCGTACGTTTTACTTCTACTTCTTCGAAACCTTCAATGATGTCGCCTTCATGGATATCGTTGTAGTTCTTGATTCCAAGACCACACTCATATCCTGCACTTACTTCTTTCACATCATCTTTGAAACGTTTCAAGGAATCAAGCGTACCGGTATGCACTACCACACCATCGCGCACTAAGCGGATTTTCGTGTTTCTATTGATTTTACCGTTAAGCACATAACATCCCGCAATGGTGCCCACCTTGGTAATTTTATACACTTCACGTACTTCAATATTACATACTTCCTTCTCTTGGATATCTGGCTCAAGCAATCCTTCCATCGCGTCTTTGATCTCTTCGATGGCCTTGTAGATAACTGAGTAGTACTTGATTTCAATTCCTTCGTTTTCAGCCAATTTCTTAGCCTGTCCGGAAGGTCTTACCTGGAATCCTACAATGATCGCATCCGATGCAGAGGCCAACATAACGTCGGTTTCTGAAATCTGACCCACCGCTTTTTGGATCACGTTGATCTGGATTTCTTCGGTAGAAAGTTTCAATAAAGAGTCGGCCAAGGCTTCAACAGATCCATCCACGTCACCTTTAACGATGATATTCAATTCCTTGAAGTTTCCGATAGCCAAACGACGGCCAATCTCATCCAAGGTGATATGTTTCTGTGTTCTCAATCCTTGCTCACGCTGCAATTGCGTGCGCTTGGTTGAGATTTCTCTTGCTTCCTGATCTGTGGCTGTTGCTACAAAACGGTCACCCGCCTGTGGGGCTCCACTGAAACCGAGAAGGGTTACTGGGGTTGATGGTCCGGCAACTTCAATTTTCTTTCCGCGCTCGTTGAACATGGCCTTCACTTTACCCGCATGGGTTCCCGCAATAATTGGGTCCCCTACGCGAAGTGTTCCAGCCTGTACCATCACGGTAGTTACAATACCACGTCCTTTATCCAACTGTGCTTCAACCACGGATCCGCTTGCGCGTTTTTCTGGGTTCGCTTTCAAATCGAGCATTTCTGCCTCGAGCAATACTTTTTCGAGTAGCTCTTCGATATTGATACCCTTCTTCGCAGAAATTTCCTGGCACTGGTATTTTCCTCCCCAATCTTCGACAAGGATATCCATTTGTGCCAGTTGCTCTTTAACGCGGTCTGGGTTAGCACCGTCTTTATCAATTTTATTAATGGCAAATACCATCGGAACCGAAGCCGCTTGAGCGTGCGCAATGGCCTCTTTTGTTTGCGGCATCACATCATCATCGGCAGCAATCACGATAATCGCGATATCGGTCAACTGAGCACCCCTTGCACGCATCGCGGTAAAGGCCTCGTGACCCGGAGTATCTAGGAAGGTGATTTTCTTGCCTGATTCCAAGGTTACCTCGTAGGCACCGATATGCTGGGTGATTCCTCCCGCCTCTCCTGCGATTACGTTTGCTTTACGCACATAATCGAGCAAGGAAGTTTTACCGTGGTCAACGTGACCCATTACAGTAACGATTGGCGCTCTTGGCTGAAGATCTTCCGGAGCATCCTCTTCTTCCTGGATAGCTTCCTGAACATCTGCCCCAACAAATTCTACTTCATAACCAAACTCTTCAGCGATGATCGAAATCATTTCCGCATCGAGACGTTGGTTAATGGAAACCATCATACCCAAACTAAAACATGCCGTGATGACATCGTTTACGCCGACATCCATCATCTTAGCCAATTCGTTGGCAGAGATGAACTCGGTAACCTTGAGCATTTTTTGATCCATCTCATCGAGACGCATTTGCTCTTCCCTGTTTTGGGCGTGCAAATCTCTCTTCTGACGACGACTCTTCTGACGATTTCCACCTCCACGTGCACTTGGCTGCAGTCGAGCAAGTGTTTGCTTCAGTTTATCCTGAATTTGTTTTTCGGTGATTTCCTGTTTGCCATCGGCATTGCGATTCATTGCTCCAGGAGCCAATTTTTTCTCGCGTGATGGACCATTATTGGTATTTCCCCCCGGACGGTTATTTCCAGCTGGGCGGTTGTCTCGGTTTTGAGGACCACCGACAGTTTTACGTTTTCTTTTCTTCTTGCCCTCGTGTGAACCATCAGAAGAAGCCACTGGCTTTTTCTTTTGCTCGGTTGGCAATTCAATTTTTCCAAGAACTTTAAGTCCTTGAAGTTTTTCATATTTCGGTTGTACTACAGACTTATCTTCTTCTTTCGACTCCTCTTTGCTGTCTTCCGTAGTTTTCGGTTTCACTATAGGCGCTTTCTCTTTGGCTGGGGCCTCAGATTCTTTCTTCTCAGCAGCAGGCTTCTCCTCTTTCTTCGGCTCCTCTTTTTTCGCCACCGGTTTTTCTTCGGCCTTTGGCGTTTCTTTCTTCGGAGCAGGTTTTTCCTCCACTTTTGGGATTTCGGTTTTTGCCTTTTCTTCGGCCTTTGGCGCTTCTACTTTCGCAGGAGATTCCTGTTTTGCTTTTTCTTCAGCCTTTGAAGTTTCTTCCTGCTGTTTCGCAACAGGTTTCTCCTCTAATTTCGGAGTTTCCTTTTTCTCTTCAGCAGGTTTTTCGGCTGGCTTATCTTTCTTCGGCTTCTTAACGTCGTCGAGATTGATTTTACCTACTACCTTCACCTCTACCATTGAGTCGCTCGACTCTTCTTTTTTCGGTGCAGGTGCTTTTTCCTCAGCTGGAGGAGGAGTTACTGCCGGTTTGTCCTTGGGGGAGGTAACCGGATTTACCGTATTGTTTTTAATCAGAATTAACTCATCATCGTAATCCGAAGTCTCATTTGAGGTCGGTTTTTTTGGCACATCCGAAATTTCGGTTGTTCCATCCTCTTCTCTCGCTTTCGAGATCTCGAGTTGTTTCGCTTCGTCGCGCGCAGCTTTATCTGATTTAAAATCACGCAAGAGGATATCATACAGATCCTGCGAAATTTTGGCCGTCGGCTTGCTGTCCACTTCGAAACCTTTGTTTCGTAAATGGTCGGCAAGTGTTCCCACTGCAACCCCCAGCTCAGTGGCAACTTTAATGATACGGTATGTGTTTTGTTTTTCTGTCATTATACTTTTTTATTTCCCATTCTTTTTCGGTGGATGGGTCACCATAAAACTTACTCTTTCATCGCTTAGTCATTTTCAAATTCTGAATTAAGAATTCGCTTGATTTCTGCGATGGTTTCTTCTTCTAATTCCGTTCTGCGAACTAGATCTTCATCACTGGTATTCAAAACCGATTTTGCGGTATCGAGTCCGATTCCTTTCAACTCATCGATAATCCAGTTTTCGATTTCGTCTGAGAACTCGTCTAGTTCGATATCTTCTTCCACTCCTTCTTCAGAGTCGCGGAATACGTCGATTTCATAACCGGTTAGCTTACCTGCCAATTTAATATTGTGCCCTCCTTTACCAATGGCCAGTGATACCTGGTCAGGCTTCAAGAACACAGATACACGTTCTTTTTCCTCGTCCACTTCCATGGAAGTAAGTTTAGCAGGACTCAATGAACGTTGGATATACAATTTAAGGTTTGTAGTATAATTAATCACGTCGATGTTCTCGTTGCGCAATTCGCGAACGATTCCATGGATACGTGAACCTTTCATACCCACACAAGCTCCTACAGGATCGATACGGTCGTCGTAGCTTTCAACAGCCACTTTAGCACGCTCACCTGGCTCACGAACAATCTTTTTGATGGTGATCAAACCATCCAGGATTTCTGGAACTTCCAATTCGAACAAACGCTCAAGGAATTCTGGAGCCGTACGAGAAAGAATGATACGTGGGTTTCCGTTTAGCATTTCTACGCGAAGAACAACGGAACGAATTCCATCTCCTTTTTTATAGAAATCACTTGGAATCATTTCACTTTTTGGAAGAATAAGCTCATTGCCTTCATCATCCAAAATCATCAATTCCTTTTTCCAGATTTGGTATACTTCACCCGCTACAATCTCACCTACGCGATCTTTGTATTTGCGGTATACTTCGTCTTTCTCAAGTTCGAGGATTTTCGACATCAGGGTTTGACGAGCAGTAAGGATTTGACGGCGGCCAAAGTCGATCAAGAATACTTGCTCAATCGCCTCTTCACCTACTTCAAAGTCCTCTTCGATTTTCTTCGCATCCGTGATACCTACTTGCAAGGCTGGATCTTCTAAATCTGCATCTTCTACAATCTCACGGGTTCTCCAAATCTCGAGGTCACCGTTTTCGGTATTGATGATGACGTCGCAATTCTCATCCGTGCCGAATTTCTTTTTCAGCATGCTACGGAAAACGTCTTCAAGCACACGCATCATGGTGGCCCTGTCGATGTTCTTAAACTCCTTGAATTCCGCAAAGGAATCCACTAAACCTAAGTTACTCATTCTTCTATCGTTTAAAGGAAACGACCACCCTGGGGTCGTTTATTTGTTCAAATTTATACGCGTTCAGCAACAGCTGTTTTTTCTTACCTTTTTCTTTGAAAGTCTCTTCAATTTTGAGGATGTCGCCATCCATCTCCACAAATCGACCTTCGCGTTTGGTTCCTTCCATATCAGTGAATTCCAGGTTTCTACCAATATGTTTGGTGAACTGACGAAGCAATTTTAAAGGACGATCAACGCCCGGAGAACTTACCTCTACAGTAAATGCCCCTACTTCATCAGGAATTTCTTCATCAATGCGTGCAGAAACTTTTCGACCTACCCGACTACATTCTACGATAGGAATTCCTTCATCCCCATCCAGCAAAACGCTGATTAGCTTGCCACTACCGCTCTTCACTACCTCGACAACGAAGTACTGAGGATCTTCAATAGCCTCTTCTGCGAATTGTTGTATTTGTGCCGACAGCTCCATTTTTTTCTGCAATAAAAAAGGGGACGCTGTCCCCTCTTCTTACACTCATTTCGCTGCAAAAATAACACGATTTGTTGGATTTACAAGGGAAGACTTGAGATTTAGAATGAGGTTAAGGTTGAGCTTGAGGCAGGGTATTTGACTAATTGTTAAAGCTCCAAGCAACCTTAAGCTAGACCTTGGCCTATACCTTAATCTAATTTGTACTATTTTTGCACACTTCGAAACCATGATATTTGACAGAGAAAGACCATCGTTTGAGCCATCGAATAATGTTACCGTAAAACGTTGCTTTTACGCTTACGAATACGCTCAAGAATATGTGAAAGGGAAAAATGTAGCCGATATTGGTTGTGGGTCTGGCTACGGTACAGTGCACCTTGCTAAATTTGCAGCAAATGCCACTGGCGTTGACTACTCAGCAGAAACCCTTGAAAATTCGCGCAAAGAATATGCGGAAGTGAAAAACCTCAGCTTTGTGCATGGAAAGGTGCCGCCAGTTCCTTTGGAATCTGAAAGCATGGACGTGGTTACTGCCTTCCAATTCATCGAACATATTCCGAATCCGGTTGATTTTATTCGCGATATACACCGGGTACTAAAACCAGGAGGAGTTTTCCTTTGCACTACTGTCAATGCAAAAATGTCGCTGGCCAGAAATCCGTTTCACGTTTTTGAATACGATTTCGCTTGGATGGAAAAAGACTTCAGAAAGGTTTTTGATGACGTAGAAATGATCGGTCTGCAAGGCAATGACCGCGTGAACAAATACTACCAGGACAATAACAAATGGGTGCAAAGCATCTTAAAATGGGATATTTTAAAACTTCACAAGATTGTTCCTGCTTCTTGGGTAACCCTTCCCTATAATTTCCTTACCAGCAAAATGCGTAAAGAATTAGCCGAAGAAAACCCGATTGCACTTGATATCGACACCAAAGATTTCTTCCTGACTAAAGAAGACCTGGATAATACCTGGGATATTTTTGTGGTAGCAAGGAAGAAGTAGACTTGTCGACTTGTCGACTCGTCGACAACGAGACCATCCTCTTCGAAAGCTTTACTCGTCCTCAAACAGCTTTCGAAGAT
>JALRIQ010000163.1 GCA_023277325.1 Bacteroidia bacterium
AGAAATATCAGACATAGTTGCAAGATACAGAAATTAGAGACTACCTGCTATCAATGGGACAATTTCCCTTCAATTTTTACTAGATTTGTGCACCAATAAAAACAAAGAATATGTCACAATCTCTCTCCTTGTTTCAAATGCACGAAGCGACTTTAAAATCAGCTATTGCCGCTATCCATGACCGTGGATTTTGGACACCATACCCAGAGCACCCGAAAGCGTATAGCGAAACTGGGGATGAAGAAGGAAAAGCTGCATTCAGTCGCATGATGAATGAAGACTTTAAAGAGCTACTTCAAGAAGGTGAGGAAGGCTTTATTGGCGAGGAAGTTTCTCCTTATTTGCAACTCGGATTGGGAATTCGCTACCCTAAATTTTCTGCTGAAACTCTGGTAACCAGAGCTTCTGAGCAAAGAAAGGCATGGGCGAATACCGACAAAGACAATCGTGCAGGTATTTTGATAGAAGCATTAAACCGCGTTCAATCCAGATTTTTTGAGATTGCTTATGCTACGATGCACACTACAGGACAATCTTTCATTATGTCCTTTCAAGCTTCTGGTCCTCATGCCAACGACCGCGCATTAGAGGCCATTGCTGTGGCATACGACGAAATGAGCCGTATTCCTGCGGAGAAAGAATGGGTGAAGCCAATAGGCAAATTTGAAATTCGCCTGGATAAAAACTGGAAAGCAATTCCAAAAGGCGTTGCCATGGTGGTGGGTTGTTCCACCTTCCCAACCTGGAATACCGTTCCTGGCATGTTCGCTTCTTTAATGACAGGTAACCCCGTTATCGTTAAGCCGCATCCAAAAGCGATTTTACCGATTGCCATCTTTATTGCTGAATTGCAGAAAGTTTTAAAAGAGGCTGGTTTAAGCCCTAATATTTGTCAGTTAGCCGTTGATGTACAGGCGAATCCTATCACTAAACATTTGGCTGAGCATCCTGCTGTTCAAATCATCGACTTTACCGGTAGCAATAGCTTCGGTGAATATCTAGAAAGCATCCCAGGAAAAACTGTGTTTACTGAAAAGGCCGGTGTAAACTCCTGTATGATTGACTCGGTGAAGGAGCTTGCTCCAGTTGTGCAGAATTTGGCCTTTGCCATTTCGCTTTATTCCGGACAAATGTGTACCGCCCCTCAAAATATTTTCATTCCTGAATCAGGCGTTAAAACTCCCGAAGGAGTAATTAGCTATGATGAGGTGGTGAAAGCACTATCCGATGCGATTACCGGATTGGTTAACCACCCAAAAATGGGAGCAGGAACATTAGGCGGTATTCAAGCGGAAGCCACCTTTGAGCGAGTTAAAAACGCATCATCACTTGGAGGAAAAATACTTGTGAACTCTGAAGCGATTGTTAATCCAGAGTTTGAAGGAGCCCGTGTTGCCAGCCCTGCACTCATTGAGTTGAATGCTTCAGATGCCAGCACCTATTTTGGTGAGTGCTTCGGTCCTGTTGCCTTCGTCATAAAAACCCGTAACAGTGAAGAATCTCTTTTATTGATGAAAGAGGCCGCTGCTGAAAAAGGGGCCATCACTTGTGCGGCTTATTGCACAGATGAAGCAATGATGGAAGAAATTGAATCAGAAATGAATGAAGTATTTACTCCTGTATCCTTCAACTTTACCGGAGCCATCTTTGTTAACCAACATGCTGCATTCAGTGATTTCCACGTAACTGGAGGAAACAATGCAGGAAACGCAAGCTTTGCAAATCCTGACTTTGTTAACCGCCGTTTTGTTTGGGTAGGAAATAGACGAGTAAAATAATCCAACCAGGCAAAGGATTCTGACGTTCACATAGTGGAAATGAAGAATTGCCTTTACCTCCATAACATATAAAATTCTTATACTTGCGCAAAGAAGATCATCCGAATGGAAAAAGCTCTTAGAATAATTCTTCCAATTGTAATCTTGGGACTAGTTTATTTAGTTTATGATTCCATTGCTCGCCCGATTCGTGAGCAGAAGAAAATTGACCAAATCTAAGGAAAAATCATCGAAAGAATGGG
>JALRIQ010000164.1 GCA_023277325.1 Bacteroidia bacterium
TTCTAGGTACAGAGCCTAGTGAAGAAGAGATACTAGGACTAGCACAACAAAGGTATTCTGAAAGCCTAGTGCAAATATGAAACCCACCATACACATCAATACTATCCAATTTCTAAATTTCATACTCGTGACTTTTTCACCTTATAGGACGAAAGCCTTGCCAAGACTTTATTCAAAGAGGCCTTCCTCTTTTAAGCCATTGACTATCAATAATTCAAGTATGGAAATAAACTTAATTGGCCAACTGTGCCAAAAGTCGAAACCCTATCAGATTGAAAGGTTGTATTCTTAGATTGATTGGAATTGGTTTGATTGCCTTAAGCACTTTGTTCATCCGATTCAATCACTCCATCACGCAATCGTACAATGCGTTTTGCGCGTTGGGCAATATCTTCTTCGTGGGTAACCAGAATGATGGTATTTCCTTGTTGATGGATAGCTTCAAAGAGCTCCATAATTTCAAAGGATGTTTTGGAGTCGAGGTTTCCTGTAGGCTCATCCGCCAAAATAATGGATGGCTCATTAACCAAAGCACGCGCAACAGCAACACGTTGACGCTGACCGCCACTGAGTTCATTAGGACGGTGATTTTGGCGATTGCTTAAATCTACCTGTTGCATCACCTTCTCAGCACGCGCCACTCTTTCTTCCTTTTTAAAACCAGCATAAACCAGAGGAAGTTGCACGTTTTCTAGGGCAGTTTGACGAGGCAAAAGGTTAAAACTCTGAAAAACAAATCCGATTTCCTTATTCCGAATGGCGGCAAGCTCACTTTCTGTGCGCTCTGAAACAAATTTGCCATTCAACAGGTAAGATCCTGATGTGGGGGTATCCAAACAACCCAGGATATTCATGAGCGTTGACTTTCCAGATCCGGAAGGACCCATTAGCGCCACATACTCCCCTTTTTCTATGTTTAAGCTTACACCATTCAGGGCAGCCAACTCTTGCTGACCTATCTTATAAACCTTAGTAATACCCTTCAGTTCTATAAGAGGAGCCATTCTTACTTATTGATTACTTTAGGTACACGGAAATAATCAGAATCTTTTTTCGGCGCATTTTTAAGTGCTTGTTCATGGTCGATGTCTTGTTTTACCGCATCATCACGAAGAACATTATGTTCCTCCGACATGAATATAAGCGGTTCAACGCTTTCCGTATCCAGGGTATTCAATTGTTCACAGAATCCCAATACCTTCTCCAAATCTTCTCTGATTTTCACTTTCTCCTGGTCTACAAATTCTAATCTGGCCAAATGAGCCAAACGATCGATAGTTTCATCCGTGATGCGCATATTCTGCTAATTTTGATTCAATAATACGATAAACTTCCTGTTTCAGGCTTGCTGTATCCTCGAGCTTTAGACCGGCAGCAGGAATCGGGCGATGAACGTACATGCGCATCTTTCCTGGTGTGCCATAAAAGCTTCCTTTATCCGGTAATCGCTTGTGGTTATCCGGAAGTGTTATTGGAACAATTTCTACCCCACTTTCAATAGCCAAACGAAATGGCCCATCCTTGAATTTACCGAGTTCAGGCGAGTTCGGAGGAATGGTACCCTCTGGAAACAAACAAATCGATACCCCATTTGCAAGACGCTTTCCTGCTTTTAGAAAGGACTTATGAGATTGTATGGCGCTCTTGCGGTTTACCGCGATATCAATGGTTCTGAAGAATATGCCGAACAAGGGTAGTTTAGCGAGTTCCGCCTTAGCCATAAAGATGAAATAGCCTGGTAACAAAACTGTAACCGAAGGAATATCGAGGTAGGAAGAGTGATTGGGTACAAAAACATAGGTTTTACCTTTTTCCAAAGGCACCTCAAATTCAGGTTTCAGCCTGATTCCCGACATAAACAAGATATATGCCCCCCACCATTTGCGCAGTGCGTGGGCAGCTGGGTACCAGGCAGGACGGGAAAGTGTGAGGTACAGAAATGGCAAAATGAGAAAAAACACCGACAGAAAGTGGATGGCTAACCACACTGACCAGATATACTGCCAAAAGGGAACTTTAGGCGCTTTTCTCTTCATGAAGCACACGATTCAGGTTTTCTACCTGCAGGTTGATAAAATTGGTGAGCGGACTAGCGGCAATCATTTTAAGGATTGGATTTAGGTCGGCATTCATTACCGCCTGAACTTCGCACCCACCATGATGCGGCATAATTTTCCATAATACCTCAAAAGGAAAAGGAATTCGTCCGTTTGGTTCTAAAGCTACCAGATGATTTTCTTTACGTTCCTTGATTTTAAGATGGACTGAACCTGTGCCTTTTATCACGTACTGGCAGGTGTCGCCATCTACTTGCCAGTCGCTCACCTGATCCGGCATGATTTGTTCATGATTCGCTAATACGGTTAAAAAAGCATAGACCGTCTTTGCTGGAAGATGGGTATTGATAATCTGGCTTTCGAGCTTAGTCATTTCTTTTTATGAATACAGTGACAATTACAGAGAACAAGATACCAATAATTGGAGCAAAGCCAACCCATTTGATTACTGTTCCTGAAATTGAAAAGTTCTGGTAAACGATAATTTCTAGAACCTCATCTACTTTCGCCAAAGAATCTTGCGCAGCCTGCTCAAATTCCGCATAGCGTTCTGGAAGCAATACTCCGCTATCTTTTCCAATCATGAGGTGATTGTAATATTCTGCCTTGGTATTTGCTGTACTATCAAAGCCACGAACTATCGCTGGAGTGAGCACTTCATCCACATAATACGCTTTCGCATCGGGGTTGATATAGTTAAAATATAAGCCTGAAACGAGTCCAAACATTAAACCATGACTCACTGCTGAAAGCACGCCAGTAATGATATACCGCATGGCAGAAACCTTCTCAACACTCTTCCGCTTAAGCTCGGCAAGGGTAAAATAGATGGCTGCACCCGCACAAAGAAAGTGGAGTACAAAAAACAGGGCCTTTAATTGATCGGTGCTTTCTTCATTATTCGAATAGAGGTACAAGAAGAAGATGGTACTTGGCAACACAAAAATGCCTGCCCATTTGAAAAGGATTTTCATGGTGCAAAAAAACAAAAAAACCTTCGCCAAACCGGCAAAGGTTTCAAGTATCTTTTAAGAAGTTTTGAATTATTCGCTTTCCTGAGAATAATCGTCGTGTTCATGGCTTCTGCTAAATTCTTCGAAATCATATTCCGGCATCAATTCCGTTTTAACATGCGCCACTGTCTCATTCAAGGCATCCATAAACTTGTTAAAGTCTTCTTTATACAAGAATATTTTATGCTTCACAAACATACCTGAATCTTGCTTCTTCTTGCTTTCAGTGATCGTAATGTAAAAATCGTTGGCTCTGGTTGATTTTACATCAAAGAAATAAGTACGCTTTCCAGCACGAATCTTTTTTGAAAAGATTTCTTCCCTGTCGTTGTTTTTATAGTCCTCCATTATTCACGTAATTCCTGCGGAAAACTAGATTATTTTCCTGAATCCAACAAATAGCTGGGGTTTATTCACTGAAATCCGAAAAGAATTTAATCTGCCGGTATTTCTGCCTGCTCTTCCTGCAAGCTTTGTTTTTCATGCAATGAAGCATAAACACCAGCATTAGTCATGAGTTCCTGATGGGTTCCCTGCTCGATGATTTTCCCTTCATCCAACACCAATATTTGGTCTGCCTGCATCACAGAAGATACCCGGTGGGAAATAATAAGCACAGAGCGGTTTTCGAAGAATTTACCAAAATTCCGCAAGATTTCCGCTTCGGTTTTGGTATCCACCGCAGATAAACAATCGTCAAGAATCAGCAATTCCGGGTCTTTCACTAAAGCTCTCGCAATGGCCACACGTTGTTTTTGACCGCCAGAAAGGCTTATCCCTCTTTCTCCCAACATGGTTTCGAAGCCTTTCGGGAAATCCATGATATTGTCGTAAACGGCTGCTGCTTTTGCTGCACGTTCAATCTTAGCCCTATCCTGCTCTTCTGAGTTCAGTCCGAAACCAATATTCTCCTCAATTGAGTCGCTGAACAAAAACACATCCTGTGGCACATAACCAATATGATTGCGGTAATCATCGAGGTTTATGCCGTTAATTTCCTCACCATCGATGCGAATGCTTCCCTGCGTTGGATCTTGTAATCGAAGGAATAAGGCTGCTAAAGTCGACTTACCAGAACCTGTAGATCCAATTACCCCAATGGTTTGTCCCTTCTTTAGGGTAAATGAAATATCCTGCAATGCAGGTGCGCGCTCTCCATATTTGAAAGAGACATTATCAAACACAATAGCTTCCTTGAATTGGAAGTCCTCGTCGTTCGGATTCACAATCTCTGGCTCTTCACTTAGGAACTCATTTATCCTGGCCTGAGATGCTGCTGCACGCTGAACTATGGAGGTTACCCAGCCTAAAGAAGCAACAGGCCAGGTGAGCATATTCACATAAATTACAAACTCAGCAATGTTTCCAAAACGGAGATTGCCCGCTATTACTTCCTTCCCTCCTATATAGATGACCAAAAGGTTACTCAATCCAATAAGAAGCATCATTAAAGGAAAGAAGAGCGCATCGAATTTGGCAAGTGACAAAGCCCTTTGCCGGTATTCCTCATTCTCCTTTTCAAATTCAATAAAGGAATCACGACCCACGCCAAATGCCTTGAGCACACGCATTCCTGAAAATGCCTCTTGGACAAAAGTGGTCAGGTCAGAGAGTTTTTGCTGAATACGGTCGCTGCGTTTATAGATGATATTGTTAACCAAATAAATGGATACGGAGAGTATTGGCAAGGGAAGTAGCACCCAAAAGGTAAGCGTTGGACTTACCTCTAACATCTTATAGATAACGAATACAAAGGTGGCCACAAGCGTAAGCGAATACATCACTGCCGGACCGATATACATACGCACCCGACCGACATCTTCACTGATGCGGTTCATAAGGTCGCCTGTATTGTTACGGCGATAGAAGGCCATGCTTAAACGCTGGTATTGGGCAAAAACCGCATTTTTTAAATCGTATTCGATATGCCGCGACATCACGATGATGGTTTGCCGCATGAGGAAAAGAAAAATTCCTTTCATGATGGCGGCACCCAGGATCAGTAAGCCTATTATGAAGGTCTCATGAAGCAATTCCTGGCGAATTACATCATTAAAATGACCTTGATTGGCTTCAATTTTATCGGCAACCACATTGATTGCATCTTTCACGTAACGAGGCTGTAAAACACTGAAATACGTAGAAACGACAACGAAAAGAATTCCGAGGGAAAGACGGTATCTGTACTTCCAGAAGTACTTATTTAATGCTGCGAGTGATTTCAAGTGTGTGTAAAAATCAATTGACTTTTCATTTTCTTGGCTACTTTTGTGCCACTTTTTGCAAACATACTGATACTCTTATGATGGAAGTTAAAGAAATCTCCTCTACTTCGTTCGAATTGTTTAACCAGATTGCCCTCCACGATCACGAGCAAATTGTGATGTGCCAGGACAATGCAACCGGACTGAAAGCCATTATCGCGATCCATAATACCGTTCTTGGACCGGGATTAGGTGGTACGAGGATTTGGAACTATAAAAACGAAGCTGACGCAATCAACGACGTTCTTCGTTTAAGTCGCGGTATGACCTACAAAGCTTCTATTTCAGGCTTGAACCTTGGAGGGGCAAAAGCGGTAATTATTGGAGATGCAAATCAGATTAAATCTGAAGCGTTCTTCCGTAAATTCGGCCGTTTTGTAGAGAATTTGAATGGTAAATACATCACTGCAGAAGATGTAAATACCACCACAAAAGACATGGAATATGTAGCCATGGAAACCGACCACGTAGTTGGACTTCCTGAGTCGATGGGTGGAGGTGGTGATCCATCTCCAGTTACTGCTTACGGAACTTATATGGGAATGAAAGCATCGGCCAATATGGCTTGGGGAAGTGACAGCCTTTCCGGCAAAAGTGTCGCAGTACAAGGAATTGGTAAAGTTGGATTCCATCTTTTGGAACACCTTCACAAAGAAGGCGCAAAACTTTATGTTTCTGATATCAATGAAAAAGCCTTGAAAGCGGCAGCTGATCAATTTGGAGCAGTTGTAGTTGGTGGCGATGATATTTTCGATCTGGATGTTGACGTATTCTCTCCTTGCGCATTGGGTGCTGTTTTGGATACCAATGTTATCAGCCGTTTGAAATGCCGTGTGATTGCAGGAGCTGCAAACAACCAGTTGGCAGCTGAAAAAGAACATGGACCGATGTTGATGGATAAGGGCATTTATTATGCTCCTGACTTCCTTATCAACGCAGGTGGATTGATCAACGTATATAGCGAACATCAAGGATACAACCGTGAGAGAGCTTACGGAGCTACCGAAAAAATCTACGATACAACCATCGAAATTTATAAGAAAGCAATCGCTGAAAATATCCCTACTCAACAAGCTGCTACGGCAATGGCCGAGCAACGTGTTATGGATATGATGCGTGTTCGCTCTACTTACTAAGTTTGAGAAATATTCAGAGAAAGCATCCTTCGGGATGCTTTTTTTTTTGCCCCTTTTCCAATAAGCGAGGTGAATTCACGTTCTTTGTGCCGTGAAAATTTTGGCCATTCTTCCTGCTCGCTACGCCTCTACCCGCTTACCGGGTAAGCCTTTGGCAGATATTCTCGGGAAGCCCATGATCCAATGGGTGTATGAAGGCGTTTCAGCTTGCACCAAGATTGACAAAGTAATCGTCGCTACAGACGATCAACGCATTGCCGATGCGGTTGCTGAATTTGGAGGAAAAGCAGAAATGACCGATTCGTCACATTTGAATGGGACCTTGCGGTGTGCAGAGGTTTCTACACGTTATCCTGAATACGACTACATCATTAATGTACAAGGTGACGAGCCTTTGATTA
>JALRIQ010000165.1 GCA_023277325.1 Bacteroidia bacterium
AAGTGGTTTCCTGGCCGACAGAAGAAACCAAAAACGAAGTGCCAAGCAACGAAGGTTAATCATCCTTCAATCTTTTGATACATTTTCCCGGGAAGGTTTCGAATCAATCCTTTCAATTCCAATTCCAGAAGGTTTAGCGACAAATCGCTGGAGGAGATTTTTGGGTGTTGTCCCAAAGCATCGATATGCCATTTATTCTTTTTGCCGAATAATTCCATCAACGTTTCTTCCGCCGTACTTAACTCAAAAACCAATTGCTGCTGAAGGGGTGCCGCCGTTTGGTCCCAGCCCATGTATTCCATCAAATCTTCTGCGGATTCCAATAAAGCCGCTTTATTCTTTTTAATCAGAAAGTGAACGCCTTCCTTTTTTGGATCACCCACTTTGCCTGGTACAGCAAATACGTCCCGATTATAGGAATGGGCGAGATAGGCTGTAATCATAGCGCCTCCTTTAAAAGGTGTTTCAATCACAATGGTGGCATCGCACATACCAGCCACAATGCGGTTTCTACTCGGAAAATTCTCACGGTCGGGTCGGGTGAGAATCGGGTACTCACTCAGAATTCCTCCATTAAACATCATTTCCTTTGCCGTCGATCGGTGGGCGGATGGATATAATTTATCATGACCATGGGCTACAACACCAATGGTGCAGATATTCTGCTTTACAGCGGCCTTATGCGCGAAAATATCAATACCATAAGCGAGTCCACTTACCACAGCACAGCTGAGACCCTGCAGATCGGCTACAAATTTTTCAGTAAACAAACGCCCGTCGTCACTGCATTTTCGGGTTCCGACAATACTGATCATCCTCGGCATATTGAGGTTGGCTTTACCTTGAAAATAGAGAAGCAGTGGCGCGTCGTTATTCCGCTTCAGTCGCTGAGGGTAGCTTGGTTCATGAAAACGTATGATTTTCACACCCTGCTCCTCGGCAAAACGCAATTGTTTCTCGACCCTGTCGAAATCACGAAACGCCAGTACCTGCTTCGCTACGATTGACCCTATTCCCGGTACCTTTTCGAGTTTTCCTTTCGGGGTTCGAAATACTTCCTTCGCACTGCCCACATAAGCCAGCAAGTTCTTGGAAAGCACCGGACCGATATCCGGAATCATCGTTAAAGCAACCGTAAAATAAAGCTCCTCATTGTCCATCGAAGGCAAGTTCTTCGACCTGCATCATAATGGCAATAGGGCGACTAAGTCTTGACAGAAAGCTGACAGTCTTTTTACGGATTTACGACAAACTTCTCCGTAAACAGGCGTCCTTCTTCAGACTCGACAACAAGCAGGTAGGTTCCCGCGGCCAAAGGGGTGGTGGCAAAGCGGAATCGATTAACACCCGGTTTAACACGGTCTTTGAGAAGAATGGTTACCTCTTTTCCTTGAAGGTCCAAAACGCGGAAGCTCAAGTTCTCCTTTTTGCTCAAAGTAAAAGTGAGCTCAAAATAGGAGGAAGAAGGGTTAGGGTATACCAATACTTCTTGTGCAAGGGCATGTTGAGGAATAGAAAGTGTCGGATCGGTATTGTTTACCTTGGCAATGGTCGTTCTGTTGATTCCATCACCATAAGTTCCCGCCATCCAATAGGTGCGGTCTTCATTGTATTTGCGTTGGATGCCTGAGTAATCGCCCCAACGCTCCAAAGTATCACCCAATTCATTGATGGAATTTCTTCCTTCTTTTACCCGGGTAAGTCCGGAGAATTGTCCGGAATAATTCATTAAAATCGTTGAAGTTCCTGGGAAGGTATTGTCAGAGACATGCGATACCGTAAGAATAGCTGTATGATCATCCGTGTTTCCAGAGCCAGCATAAGCAATGTCTGGGTATCCAAGGTCAAGCGTATCATAGCTAAGGATATACATATTGGCCTCAGACGCTTTTGGATCTACTACACCGTAATAAATTCCTGCTGCATTGTTTTGAGGATCAATGGTATTTCCAGCAAAGTGAATCAATCCATTCTGATGCATGGCGGTAAGCACACGGGCATCATTGGTTTGCAGGTACTGGCCATCAGGTTGTTTGGCCGATGGAGGGAGTCCGTAAGGTTTATTGCAACGCACGAAACGGGTACTCAATTGCGCATTTCCAGATTTCACCGAATTGCTGATAGTATGGATAAACATGCTGTCGTTGCTCAAATCGCTTGGGCGCACAGAAAGAAAATAGGTCTCCGGTCCGCTTGGCATCATACCTCCTTGAGAAGGGCAAATACTCCATACATTGCGTCCTTCAAACTTGATGTCTTTCCATAAAATATTGGAAATAGAATCGCCGGCATAGCCGTCTTCCAGGTCCATCTGCCAAATGATACTTTGGCGAAAACCATCCTGCCAACCTTTGTCATCATAAAGCAAATTCAGAGTAAGGAATACGTCCTTGTCGCTGATGCTGATAATGGGGTAATCCGACCAGGAAGTATCTCCCAATGGGTCGCCTGGCAATTGGTAGAAATTCCAGTTTGCAGTTGGGTCATTGCTCTGAGAAAAGGCAATGATGGGTGTGCTGGTAGCGCTGGTTGATCCATTCAGGAAAACAGCAATATAGCGGTCGTGAATTGGGTCGTAAGAAACACGTGGGTCAAAGGTGCGATCCAAGTCACCGAGTTCTTTGGCGAAAAATGAAAGTGAACCGGTTTTGCGGATTTTACCCGTGGTATCGTATACAAACAGGGTACTATTCACTACGCTGATGATATAGCCATTATTGCCAACACACATGTCGTTATCGTTCGGTGTACCCGCACTGATATTTCCATTGAACTCAAATTCAAATTCTGGAGCTGGCGCCGCATTTTTAAGCTGCATCGTTCCCTTGGTTTTTGTGCTGGCTGCACGAAGGCTATCTACATAGGCCTTTTTATGATGATAATCTCCTCCTGGAGAAGGAGCAGCTTCAATGGTTTGAATACTTGGGTCGTAGTCGGGAGCATCAACTGAAAGATTTATAACTTTTTTTAAGGCAATTTTTCCGGGTACGGGAGTAGCATTTTGTGCATTGCCTGCGGTATATGTGAGTCCGACAAGGACTGCTGAAAGTATCCAATTTCGCATGTAACAAATATAGGCGAATTGTGCATTTTTTGCCTTTGTGGCAAAGCCTTACCTTTGCACTATGATTGAACAGACAACGAAAAGCGAACAGGCAATAGCCCTCGAATCCAAGTATGGAGCATTCAATTACAAACCCTTGCCGGTTGTATTGGAAAAAGGGGAAGGAGTCTTCGTTTGGGATGTAGAAGGTCGCCGTTATTACGATTTTCTTTCTGCATACAGTGCTGTGAATCAAGGACATTGTCATCCTAAAATTATTAAGGCATTAAGCGATCAAGCCTCCATGCTTACCCTTACTTCCCGTGCATTTCACAATGATGTTTTGGGAAAATATGAAGAATATATCTGCAACTACTTCGGATACGATCGGGTTCTTCCAATGAATTCTGGAGTAGAAGGCGGTGAAACTGCTGTTAAGCTTGCTCGCCGTTGGGGATATGAAATCAAAGGAATCCCGAACAACCAGGCGAAAATCATCTTTGTAGAAGGCAATTTCTGGGGAAGAACCCTAGGAGCCATTTCCTCCAGCACAGATCCGGATAGTACCATCAATTTTGGTCCTTTTATGCCGGGTTATGAAATCATTCCTTATAACGATATCCCTGCCTTGGAAAAAGCATGCGCGGATCCAAATGTAGCGGCTTTTATGTTCGAGCCGATTCAGGGGGAAGCAGGAGTGGTAGTTCCAGATGAAGGATATATCGCCGAAGTGCGTCGTGTTTGTTCAGCGAATAAGGTATTGATGATTGCCGACGAGGTACAAACAGGAATTGCACGCACTGGAAAACTATTGGCCTGCGACTACGAAAATGTTAAGCCAGATATTTTGATTTTGGGTAAAGCCTTGTCTGGAGGAGTATTCCCGGTTTCAGCTGTTTTGAGCAGTGATGAAGTGATGCTTGCGAATACGATGGCCTTTTTCATCATATATTTCACCGACCAGTTTAAT